>JAIEQQ010000259.1 GCA_019747615.1 Phycisphaerales bacterium | reverse complement strand
GTGATGATGGGCAAAACGCTCGACGAGCTGAACATCACCGAGCCCAAGGACGGCGCAGGGGTCACGGCGGTCAAGGTCAGCGTCTTCCCGTTTGCGAAGTTCCCGGGTGTGGACGTCACGCTCGGGCCGGAGATGCGCAGCACCGGCGAGGTGATGGGCATCGACACCCGCTGGCCGATCGCGTTTGCCAAAGGCCTGCTCTCGGCGGGCATTCAGCTCCCGCTGAACGGCGCCGTGTTCCTGTCGGTGCGTGAGAGCGATCGGCCGCAGGCGGTCGAGATCGCTCGCGGGCTGGTGGGCCTGGGGTTTGTGGTGCATTGCACCACGGGCACTGCGGACCACCTGCGCCGGTTCGGGATCGTGACCAACGTCATTCAGAAGGTGGACGCCTTCACGAGGCCGAACGTCATCGACCTGATGAGCGATGGCAAGATCCAGCTCGTCATCAACACGCCGACCAAGACCGGCTGGAAGACCGACGAGGGCAAGATCCGCTCCGCGGCCGTGCGCATGGGCATCCCGATGATCACCACCTGTACGGGTGCGATGGCGGCTCTCCAGGCGATTAAGGCTTTACGCGAGGCGGACTGGACCGTCGCGGCGTTGCAGGATTACTCGCGGAGCGCCACCGGCGAGATGACGCTCGCCCGATAACTTCAGATCGCGGACGATCGCCGAAAGATCGGGCGTTGGCCGGTATGAATCGGCCGGCGACGCTGGCGAGGCGGCGTTTCCCGGTCGATATGAGGCATTGTCAACGGCTTGCAAAAGGTTGGGGGGTGACGCGCTGGAGTATGCCAGCCACGCGCGGGCCCGCTATTGTCTCCGTTTCCCCTTTTTGCCCAAGACCCCTGAGCGGGCAGGCGACCTTCCTGTCCTGACCCGGCATTGAACTGTGGAGCACGACTCAATGGAACCACTGATCCTCGGCCTGAACTCAACGCACCCGGACGCGGCGGCGTTTTTGGCGAACAAGAACGGCGTGATCGCGGCGATCGCTGAGGAGCGGATCAACCGTGTGAAGCACTACGGCGGGTTCCCGCGTGAGGCAATCCTTGAGGTGCTGCGGATGGCCGGTGCCTCAATGGCGGACGTCACGGACATCGCCTACGCCCGCAATACGAAGGCGAACATGGGCGCGAAACTGGCGTTCATCGCCAAGAACCCCGCCGTGGGCATCTCGATGGCGTCGTTCCGCTTCTCGATGCACAAGAAGGTCAAGGGCGTCTCCCTGGCCGAGCAACTCGGCGTTCCTGAGTCGCAGGTGCGGGCCAAGGTCCACAACATCGAGCATCACCTGACGCACGTCGCCTCGGCGTACCACTGGTCGGGCTTTGAGCGCGCCGTGGCGGTGACGATCGACGGCGCCGGTGACTTCTGCACCGCGATGATGGCCAAGTGCGAGGGGAACAAGATCGAGGTTTTGCAGCGGTCGCACCCGCCGCACTCGCTGGGTGTGTTCTACTCGTCGATGTGCTCGTACATCGGCTTTGATCGCTACGGCGAGGAGTACAAGGTCATGGGCCTTGGCGCCTATGGCAAGGACACCTATAGCGAGCAGATGAAGAAGCTCTGCTGGTACGACCCGGAGAAGGGCATCCGCCTCAACGGCGAGTACTTTGACTGGTACAAGAAGATGCTGGACCGCGACGCGGAAGAGGCCGCGCTGACCAACGAGGCCGGCGAGCTGAAGGCGCCGAACTTCTATAACCAGAAGATCGTGGAGATGTTCGGCCCGGCGCGCAACCGCAAGGATCCGCTGACCGAGCGCGAGCACGACTTCGCGGCGTCGATCCAGGCGCACTTCGAGCGCGTGTACATTGACATGGTGCGCGACGCGGTCAAGAAGACCGGCTGCCGTGACCTGGTGATGGCTGGTGGTTGTGCGCTCAACGGTGTTGCCAACGGCAAGCTGGTGATGCAGGGCGTGGTCGATCGGATCTACATCCACCCCGCGGCGGGCGATGACGGGACGGCGGCGGGCGCGGCGCTCTATGTGCTGCACAACGAGCTGGGCATCCCGCGCACCGGCGAGGTCGGGCACGCGTACTGGGGCTCGGAATGGACGGACGACCAGATCGCGACGGACATCGCAGCGAACACCAAGGGTCTGAAGTTCACGAAGATGTCGCGCGAGGACTTGATGCGCACGGCGGTCGAGTCGCTGTGCCGCGGCAAGATCATGGGCTGGTTCCAGGGTCGTGAGGAATGGGGCCCGCGTGCGCTGGGCAACCGCTCGATCATCTGCAACCCGAGCTGGCCGAACATGAAGGCGATCCTCAACGCGCGAATCAAGAACCGCGAACCGTTCCGGCCGTTTGCGCCGGCGGTGCTGTTTGATCGCCTGGGCGAGCTCTACGAGGGCGCGCACGAGGTGCCGTTCATGAACATCGTCTATAAGACGCGCCCGGAGTGGCGCGAGCGGTTGTCAGCGGTGAACCACCTTGACGACACCGGTCGCGTGCAGACGGTCAAGCGCTCGCAGAACGAGATGTACTACGACCTGATCAAGAACTTCAGCGACAAGACCGGCGTGCCGGTGCTGCTGAACACGTCGTTCAACGAGAACGAGCCGGTCGTGCACACGCCGGCGCAGGCGATCTCGTGCTTCGCGCGTACGAAGATGGACTGCTTGGCGGTCGGCTCGTATTGGTGCGAGAAGCCCGAAGAGCTCGCGGCGAAGGCCGAGGTGATCTCGGCGGAGTTCAGCAAGACGAAGTAAGCGAGCTTGAACGTGAACGTGAATCGAGCCGCGCGCTGAGGTCGGATCCGTCGGAGCCGCGTGCGCGAGCACGCGGACCTGTGCAACCGTTTCGATGTGAGCCCCGATCGCGGAGCACGCAGAGAAGAGCGGAGAGGTTCAGTGCGGATCGTGGTGGCCGCCGGTCTGTGATGGCCCGCGTTTCCAAGGCTGGCGTTGGACAAGCTGCAAGCAAGAGTGGCAACGGCGGTTGTGCCGAGTGATTTCTTGTGTGGGCCCTCGCGTTCCTCGCATGGGGTGGTATGCTGGCGCGATGAACGATGACAAGGCCGGAAAGGTGCGGGTGCGCAACTCCGAGATGAACACCGACACGCCGGTGCCGACGGCGGAGGCGTGTCCGGGGTGTGGAAAGAGCCTGCGGTTCGACGCCGTGATCTGCGTCGAGTGCGGTTTTGACAAGCGCAAGGGGATTCAGCGCGGCACGGGCATCGGCGCTGGAAAAGTCAGCGGCGGCACGACGACCTGCTCGGGGTGCGGCTACTCCATGGTGGGGCTGAAGTCGCGCAAGTGCCCGGAATGCGGCGTTGAGAACAAGCCCAAATCATGGAAGGACTACTCGAAGGTTGAGAACGCGCGCGTTGTGCGGCAGGCGTACATGGTGCCGGCGATCATGCTGGGGGCGGGGTTGGCGTCGATGTGCCTTGTGTTGATCGGGTTTAACGCGGCGGAAGCGATCCCGTTTTGGCTCGCATGGCTGGCGGTGTCTACGACGCTGGGCGCCGCCGCGTTCTTTATCTTGTGCCTGACGTGGATCGGGTTCGACGCTCCGGTGCACCTGACGATGCTGCGGTTGGCGGCGATTGACTCGGTGATGACGGCGGCGTGGATGTTGTCGTTAGTGACGCTGCCGGAGTTTATCGTCGTGACGCTGGCACTTTGGGCAGCGAATCTGCTTCTCACGGCATGGCTGCTCGACATTGAGTACATCGAGGCGTTCGTGCTCGGGCTGATTAAGTTTGGGCTGCGGATTGCGCTGATGGCGGTACTTGTCGCGATTCTTGGCAGGAGCGAAGTCGCTGACCTGCTCGGGATCGAGTGGAGCAAATGAACGACGCGTTCATCGGGCCGCTGTCAGACTCATTGCGCCCGCGGCTTGAAGTCCGGACTCGCGTCGCGCAGCTCGCTGAAGAGGCGCGTCTGCTCGGGCGTGAGCGTCTTGGGGATGACGATGGTGAGTTCGGCGTAGAGGTCGCCTTGGCCGGAGGCGGGCGTGCGTTTGGCGAAGCCGCGCTCGCGGAGGCGGAGGCGCTGGCCGGAGGAGGAGCCGGCGGGAATGCCGAGGGTCACGGTGCCTTCGAGCGTGGGGACATCAACCTTTGCGCCGAGGGCCGCCTCCCACGGCGCAAGCAGCACGGGCGTGATGAGGTCGGGCGTGGGGCGGCCGGCGTCGTCCAGGCGGAAGGTGAACTTCGGATCCGGCACGATGCGGACGCGCACGAGCAGATCGCCGGGCCCGCCTTGGCCCGGGTGGCCCTGGCCAGCCAGACGCAGGACGCTGTTGTCGAGCGTGCCCGGCGGGATGCGGACATCGAGGGAAGCGACGCCGGCGCCGTCGCGCGAAAGGGTGAAAGTGCGCGAGGTGCCGCGGTGGGCGTCGATGAGGGGGATGGTGACGCTGGCTTCGAGGTTGGCACCTTTAGGGAGCGCGGAGGCCGCGGCGCGGAAGCCGCGGGAGAAGGCGTCTTCGTCCGGTGACGATTGCTCGCTCTGTCGACGCTTGCCTGCTTGACCAAAGAGATCGTCGAACATGTCAGCGTAGTTGGCACCTCCGGGCTGGCCGCCGAAGGAGGAGAAGTCTGAGCTGTCGGGCGCGCCAAAACCCGAGCTTGGGCGCGCCGAGGCACGCCCGGGGCGCGACGGGCGTCCGCGCCGTTGCGAGCGGGCGGCCGCTTCGTCGGGGTTCACGCCAGCGGTTTGCGCGGCTTTCCAGTCGCTGCCGTATTGGTCGTAGAGCTTTCGTCGCTGCGGGTCTTTGAGCGTGTCGTAGGCCTCGTTGACTTGCTTAAAGCGGGCGTCGGCGCCGGGCTCCTTACTCACGTCGGGATGGTACTTGCGAGCCAGCAATCGGAACGCGCGCTGGATCTCCTCGGCGCTGGCGGTGCGGCTGACTCCGAGAACGGCGTAGTAGTCCTGGGACTTCATGAGGTTGGAGAAGAGGCTTGAGGCGTGGTCGGCGTGCGGTTGGGTCTCCTGAGTCACACAATAGCGGGGCGGGGCAACGGCGCGGCGTGCTGGTTCATACCGGGCACTGCGTGCGATGCCGCGAGGGAGGCGGAGTTTCGTCGATTGGGAAGTTCAGGAAGCTGGGGACTTTGCGGGCGGGGTGATGGCGATGGCGGGCCTGGGGGTCAGAATGGCAGGCGTCTTGCGCGCGGCGGCTGCCAAGCGTGCGGCGGGGGGAAGGTCCGGCCGCGTTCTCAGGGGCGTGCGGGCGGTTGCGCGAGCTGGCACGAGGTTTGAATAGCAACGGGTGCATCGCTCGCTCGACGCGGAGAACTCGCAACAGGCGACGGTGCGTGTGGCCTCAGGGTGGAGCGGTGAACGCGTGTGCGTCACCATCAATCTGTGTTCGAAGAGAAACCAAGGAGATGAGTATGAACTGCCAGCCTCGGAACGTTGCGGGTGATGTTGCTTCGCATCCGGCGATCGCACAGGCGATCGCGGAGTTTGACGCGGTCCTCGGGTCGATCATGCGCCCGCGCGCCGCGGAGCCCAGGGGTGGCGTGCGCGTGCCGATGTCGGTGTGGACCGATGAGCACGGCGCGCACGTCGAGCTGGATTTGCCGGGAGTGCCGATGGACGCGATCGAGATCACGATCGAGCGCGACGTGCTGACGATCAAGGGCAATCGCGTGCGCATGGTGCCCAGCAACGCGGAGGTGGCGCTGGACGAGCTGCGCGCCGGCGAGTTTGAGCGGCACGTGCGCATCAGCGACAGCTTCGATCAGGAGAAGGTCAGCGCGACGCTGAAGGACGGCGTCCTGCGAGTGAGCCTGGCGCGAAAGCCGCAGACGCAGCCCCGCAAGGTGACGATCGCGGCGTCGTGAGCGATCGAAGTTTGAGCGGTGTTCGGTGAACCCAGCACGCGGTTCAGACGTACAAGGGAGCAAACACCCCGGCGGCCGCGGAGGGAATCCGACGCCGTCGGCTTCCGTCCCTGATTTGCGTCGGGGGCGGGATTTTGAAGGGATGTCGGTGCTCGCACCGATGCGATGAGATCGCTGACCGCTGTCTGCGCGTGGGGCGCAGCGGTGCACGGCGTGCCGATCTTCAGGAGAGTTCCGAATGAACCGACGCGATCACGGTGGCAAACGCTCAGGCTCGATGTCGTTTGTGGCGATGACGGCGCTCTCGCTGGCGCTGTTCGCTGGATCCAGCGCGATCGCCGACGACGCGAAGCCGAGCGCGAGCACGGGACAGGACATCGAGCCATCATTGAAGCTGGCGACGGAACTCTCCGGCGCGTTCCAGCGCGTGGCCAAGGACGTGACGCCGGCGGTGGTGCACATCACGGCTCAGAAGAACCCCGGTCGGACGATGGCGATCGACCCGCGCGAGCAGGAGTTCCGCCGGTTCTTCGGAATGCCGTTTGCGCCGCCGCAGCCGGCGTCGAGCTTCGGCTCGGGGATCATCGTTTCCAGCGATGGCTACATCCTGACGAACAATCATGTGATCGAAGGCGCCGATCAACTGAGCGTGACGATGGCCAACGACCGGCAGTTTGAGGCGACGCTGATCGGGCGCGATCCGGAGACGGATGTCGCGGTGTTGAAGATCGAAGGCAGCTCGCTGCCATTTGCGAAGCTCGGCAACAGCGATCAGGTCGGCGTTGGCGAGTGGGTGCTGGCGATCGGCAACCCGTTCGGGCTGAATCAGACGGTGACGGCGGGGATCATCAGCGCCAAAGGTCGCTCGTTGCCCAATGGGCCCGGGTCGAGCCGCGACAATCGGTACGACGACTTCTTTCAGACTGACGCTGCGATCAACCCTGGAAACTCCGGCGGAGCGCTGGTGAATCTCAAGGGCGAAGTGATCGGGATGAACACCGCGATCTTCAGCCGTAGCGGCGGGTACATGGGCATCGGGTTCGCCGTGCCGGCGAACATGGCCAGCGCCGTGATGGACTCGCTTCGCTCGACCGGCGAGGTGCAGCGCGGCTGGCTGGGCGTGGGCTTCCAGAATCTCGACGAGAAGACCTCGGCGTCGCTCGGCTTTTCTGGCGAGGGCGTGGTGGTGACGAACGTGATGAGCGACGGTCCGGCTTCGAAGGCGGGCCTGCAAGCCGAGGACGTGATCGTCGCGGTCAACGGGCGACCGATCTCTTCCGAGAGCCAGCTTCGCATCGCGATCGCGTCGGTGTTGCCGGGGCGGCCGGTGGCGATGGACATCTTCCGCGCCGGCAAGCGGGTGGCGATCACCGCGACGGCCGGCAAACGCGATGAGCGCGCGATTCAAGCCGCGGCGGGCGTGGTGAGCGCTGACAACGAGCTTGGCTTGTCCGTAGTGCCGATGACCGACGAGCTCGCCGAGTCTGCCGGGCTGCGCAAGCCCGTGGGCGTAATGGTGCGGTCGGTGAACTCAAGCTCTCCGGGCGCGGGCTTCATCCGGGCCGGAGATGTGATCTTGCGTATCGATGGCGTTGAGATCAAGGGCATCGAGGACTTTCAGCAGGCGATCAAGGCGGTGAACATCCGGCGTGGCGTTCGGCTCATCACGCTGTCGCAGGGTCAGCAACGGATGATCACGCTCCGCAACGGGCGGTGAATCGGGTCGAGGCCCACGGCTCCAGCCGCGCGAGCGGTGGCGAAGGCGACTCTGCGACCCCCAGCAACGCGACCGGCCCCGAAGACACCGCGGAGGGGGGCGCGGCACGCCGTTCAGCCGGGCGCAGGTGCCTCGCCCGCGTGGTACACTGGATCCATGAGCAGGTCGAGGCGTCAACGCGTGCGTGCGGTGCTTGGTCGATATGGGTGTGTCGCTTCGTGCGCCGCGCTTGGGCTGATGATGCTTGGCGCGCCGGGCTGCCGCGCACTGGGAACTGATGAGATCGCGAACTTCTTCACGTCGACCAGCTCGCTGACGACGCGCTCGATCAACACCGGTGTGTACATCGCGCCGGAGTATCCCGTCGCGGTCTTCGTCGAGACCGACGACTTCACCGCCGATGTCTACCTCACCGACATCCCGCTCTCACGCCTGGCCGACGACGCCGACACGCTCTCAGACGTGCGCGGCACGATCGTGCACATCCACGTGTTTCTTGTGCCGTGGGCGGGGCGGACGCCGGTTGCAGACTCGGCGGTGAACTGCACGGTGCGTGAGATCGTGGTCTCTGGCGGCGAGATGGGCCTGTACAGCGGCGGCGGCTTCATCATGACCAGCGAGCCGGACGGCCCGCAATACTCCGCCGAGGTGCGCCAGGCGGATCTCCGCCTCGCCGCGGCCAGCGCGGGGTTCATTGACAAGCTCGGCGCGTCACTGATGGAAGGCGGCTTCACCTCGACCAGCGACGTCAAGGCGTCGCGCATCCTGGCGGGGCGAATGGCGAGCATCGCGGCGCGACTCTCGCCGGTGAACGTGCAGGACTTCGACCTGCCGCAGACGGGCATCGAGCGGCGTTTACGGCCGGGGGAGAAGGCGCCGGAGAAGAAGCCGACGCCTGAGAAGAAGCCGAGCGGCGAGAAGCCGTGAGCTTCTGGGCTCGATTCTGGCCGCGGCGCGCAGCGAACTGAGGGTGACTTCCGCTTTGATTCTGCGCGAAGCGATCGACAAGCCCACACACCACATGGGTATGCTGGTCGTGCCTTACACTCCACATGCATGGGACACTCCTCGCGATGACTTCAATTAACCACCAGGATTTTCGAAAGGAGATCGCCGCCCTCGACGACTTTGTGATGGACCGAGACGGCGATTTGCGCGAGCTTGAGCGTCGCATCGGTCGATTTAACGTCTTCGATGCGCTCGGCGTCGCGCGGCGCGAACTTCAACATTCCAACTTTCTCGCGTGGATTCTCGACCCGTCGGCGTCGCACGGTCAAGGCGACCTCTTCTTGAAAGCGGTGCTGATGGACATACTCCGCGAAGCACCGCCGCACCTTCGGCCGCTAAGCGCTGCGCACCTTGACGGCGCTGATCTGGACGGAGCCGAAGTCCGGCGTGAGTGGCGCAACATCGACCTCATGGTGGTGTGCAAAGAACAACATTTCCTGCTGGTCGTCGAAAACAAGATCGATAGCGGCGAGCACTCGGGCCAGCTCAATCGCTACGAGGCCGTCGCGCGGGAAGCGTTCCCGGATCTGCGACCGTTCTTCGTGTTCCTTACCAAGGACGGGCGAGAGTCCAGCGACAGTGACTGGTGCGCATACGGCTACGACCGACTTCACGCGGCACTGAAACGCGTTCGCGCGACCACTGCTGGCTCGCTGGGGACGGATGTCGCAGTTTTCTTGGATCACTATCTGACATTGGTGGAGAGCCGATTCATGGAAAGCACGGAACTCGAAGAACTTTGCCGACGAATCTATGCGAATCACAAAGCAGCAATCGATTTGATCGTTTCGCACCAGTCGAACGACCACGAGGACTTTGAGGACTTGCTCGGTTGGTTGAAATCCGATGACAGTCCGTACTTTGCGCGTGCTAGCGGCCAGGGCGGTGTCTGGATAGCGCCGCGATCGTGGATTGGAAAACTGGTTGATCAGCACGGACGACCTCTGGAGACGTCGCCTTGTGATCTCTATATCGAACTTCAGCGATGGGCGAATGACACTCGTGTCAGCTTCGCGGTTCGACTGGTCGCGGGGCACGGAAGCGAAGCCGCAAGACGAACCGCCGCAATCGCGGAGCTTGAGAAGATCGGAGTTCGCACGCCGCGTCAGATCACTGGCAAGTGGACGCGGATGTCGTCGCAGACGCTCAAGACGTGGAAGACTGACGAAACGGTGATTCCGAAGCAGGTGACGGAGGCGATCCGGGCCTGGCTCGCTGAGTGGTCAACGCAGCTCGAGGCCGCACCGCGAGTGCTGGCGAACCTCATGACGGCTCCGGCAAAGCCGTAGCGGCTTTGCTGTCGCACCTCGTCGCGATCACCGGCGCCGCCGACCACGTCACCTGTGCCCACTGCGGCGGCACGTGGCGCGTGCCAACGGCGCGGCGATGACGCGGCTCGCGCACATGCGAAGCGCCGCGCGGCGCGCCGTGATGCGCATTTTCGTTGACGACCGCGCTCGCGAGAGTTCAACCCGTGCCTTCGCAGAGCCTCAGGCACGGCGTCCAACGGCGCGAGACTCATCGGTCAGCCGCTTGAGCCCGCGCCAACGGCTCGCGATCAGCCCGCGAGATCAGCAACGAAAATGAAAAAGGCCCCCGGTCAAACCGGGGGCCTTCGAATCGCTCGTGCGTCTTTCTGCTGACTACTGACTACTGACAACTGGCCGCTGCCAGCTCAACCCGCCTTCATCTTCTCCGCCTTCTTGCGTGCGTCATCCAGCGTGCCGACGTACATGAACGCGCCCTCGGGCAGGTCGTCGCCCTCGCCGTTGCAGAGGCGCTCGAAGCTGTCGAGCGTCTCGTCGAGCGTCGTGGTGACGCCGGCGAAGCCGGTGAAGACCTCGGCGACGTAGAACGGCTGGCTGAAGAATCGCTCGATCTTGCGGGCGCGGGCCACGAGTTTCTTGTCGTCTTCGGAGAGTTCGTCAACGCCGAGAATGGCGATGATGTCCTGCAGGTCCTTGTACCGCTGGAGGATCGTCTGCACGCGCCGGGAGACGCCGTAGTGGCGCTCGCCGAGGATGTCGGCGCTCAAGATGCGCGACGTGCTGGCCAGGGGATCGACCGCGGGGAAGATGCCCTTCTCAGCGATGCCACGCGCGAGCGCGACGTACGCGTCAAGGTGGGTGAAGGCGGTGGCCGGCGCGGGGTCGGTGTAGTCGTCGGCCGGCACATAGATGGCCTGGACCGACGTGATGGCGCCCTTGGCGGTGGAGGTGATTCGCTCCTGAAGCTCACCCATTTCCGTGCTCAGCGTCGGCTGGTAACCCGCGGCCGAGGGCATACGCCCCAGGAGCGCCGACACCTCTGAACCGGCCTGCGTAAAGCGGAAGACGTTGTCCACGAACATCAGGGTTTCTTTGCCCGACTCATCGCGGAAGTTCTCGGCCATCGTCAGGGCGGTGAGGGCGACGCGGAGACGCGCACCCGGCGGCTCGTTCATCTGGCCGAACACCATGGCGACCTTCTCGATGACGTGGCTCTTCTTGCCGTTGGAGTCGGTGTACTCGGCCTCTTTCATTTCCTTCCAGAGGTCGGTGCCCTCACGCGTGCGCTCGCCCACACCGGCGAACACCGAGTAGCCGCCGAAGTTACGGGCCACGCGGGCGATGAGCTCCTGGATGATGACGGTTTTGCCGACGCCTGCACCACCGAACAGACCGATCTTGCCACCTCGCACGAAGGGGCAGAGCAGGTCGATGACCTTGATGCCCGTGGGCAGCAGCTCGGTCTTGGGGTTGAGCTGGCTGAACTCCGGCGGGGCGCGATGGATCGGGCTGCGCGGCACGCTGGCGGGGATCGCCGCACCCTTATCAATCGGATCGCCCAGCAGGTTGAACACGCGCCCCAGGGCCGCCTCGCCGACGGGGACCATCACCGGGCCGCCGGTGTCCTGGCAGGTCATGCCGCGACGCAGGCCGTCGGTGGAACCGAGGGCGACGGCGCGAACCTTGCCGCCGCCAAGGTGCTGCTGCACCTCGCCGGTCAGCACGAGCCGCCCGACGGGGGTGTCGGCGTCGATCTTCACGGCGCTATAGATCGACGGGAGCTTGTCCTCGGCGAACTGCGCGTCAAACGTGGAACCGATGACCTGCGTGATTGTGCCTGTGCTTGCCATAAATGCCCTTGTTGAACTGCGTTTGCCAAGTTCGCGAATCGGCCCCGACGCCGCCGAGGACGCCGAAGGGGAGCAAGGATAGCGTGCAGGGTGGCAAGGGTCGAGGAGCGATGGCGGCGAGGTTGTGCCCCCGCCGCGAACCGTACAGCTTGTCGGATCCACTGCCTGAGGCAAGACGCACCGAGGCCGCTCACCGATTCACGGAGATTTCCGAAGACCGAGTACAAACAGGCCGCAGGCGGTGGCCCGCCGCTACTTCTTCGGCAAGAACCCGTCCAAGTACACGACCAGGTCCGCCGCTCGCTTGCGAACACCGAGGTTCGCGTCGCCCGTGGCCATCGCCTCGACGGTCGCTCGCCCGATGGGCATCGGGCTCGCCGGCTCCATGACGACTTGATGCGCCCGGCGGCCGAATCGGTCGAGCCCGAAGAGCCGCACGCTCGCGTCGGGATGAGCCAGCGCCTGCTGGATGATCGCATCGGGCACACGGGCAAAGTCGGGCCGCCACGAATACCCGCGGCCGACGTACTGCAGTTCCGCCAGCGCCCACTCCGCGCGGAGCAGGCGATCGGCATCGCTCGCCGCGGCCGTGCGCCGCGCGACCATCCGCTCGATCGCGCCGTCGTAGCCCCAAGCCTCGATCGAGTTGAGACCGCCGGTCTCAGCGAAGAGCGCGTGGGCTTCATCGGCCAGCGGCACGAGCCGCGCGAGCTCGGCATCGGTGATCGGCCCTTGCGTGGCCTGCACGGCATCGTCCCACGCACGAAACGCGATCGACGCCTGATGCTGCCAGACCAGCCGGTCCCACGCTCGCGGCGAACTCTTGAGACCCGCGACCGGCACCGGCAGCCCCAAACCCGGCCCGGCGGCCGGCGGCGCCGGGGGCGACGCGGCCACGCTGAGCAGCAGCCGCATGATCGGCCGCGGCACCTTGTTCGTCCACGGCCCCGGCATCGCCACAAGAACACCCGCCACCGCCAGCACGCACAAGACCACCACACCCGCCCGCGACACACGTTTGGACGACCGCCGCTGGTGCAGGTCAGACTCCCGCCGCGCCGCGTGCCCGCACTCGGGGCAGAGCTTCGAATCAGTCGCGGACATGTCGTACCAGCAGCGCGGGCACCGACGCAGATCAACGCGCCCATCGCCCCACCACGCCTTGATCGTGATCGCGGCAACGACCACGAACACGCACAGGATGATCACAATCGCGGTCATCGAAGGTCATTGTACAGGCGAGGACCGCTCGCGAACGCACCTGGGCCCAGTGCCCCTGCCTGGGCAACACCAACCCGCGGCACACGACAGGGCCGGACGCCGCGACGGTCGCGCCGCGCGTCGTGCTCCACGGCCCGCTGCTCGCGTTGGTATCGGCAGCGACGAAGCGCTGGTCGTTTCGCCGATGGGCGGCATACCACGGCCCAGCCTCGAACCCAGGGCGAGCCACGAACGTACATTCGCGATGCTCTACATGATCGTCGAGACGTTTCGCTCCGGCACGCCCGACGAGGTCGGAGCTCGATTCAAGGCCCGAGGCCGTCTGATGCCCGAGGACGCTGGGCTCCAGTACATCGCCAGTTGGATGTCCGCCGACGGCGCCCGCTGTTACCAGTTGATGGAAGCCGCAAGCCGCGCGGCCTTCGACGGGTGGATCGCCAACTGGTCTGACCTTGTGGACTTCGAGGTCGTCGAGGTCAAGACCTCCGCCGAGTTCTGGTCGTCGCGATAGGGTGGCTGGACAAACGCCATCGCGAAGCACAATGGCCCCGGCGTGTGCCGGGGCCGTCGATCATGCCGACTCATTTGCATCTTCGCGGCCACCGGCACCAGTGCCCGGTGCCGAGTGCCCAGTGCCTTGCAGCATCACGCCGCAATCGTCGCCTGCGCCTGCTCGCTCCACGGCCCGCGCTCGCCGGTCGGCGACACCCAGCGCATCCAAACATAGTTGGTCTTGCCGCCGTCGGCAGAGTCGAAGTTCATCACATAGGGCGCGTTGGTGTCCACCGCGACGAAGCGGAGATCGTTCTCGCCGGTGGGCGGCGTGGTGCCGACCTTGTTCCAGATCTCGACGCCCAGCGCGCCGGCGGGCTTGGCCTTGCGGGT
>JAIEQQ010000028.1 GCA_019747615.1 Phycisphaerales bacterium | reverse complement strand
AAAGTCCTGGGTCAACCCCGTGCCCGCCGCCGTGGGCGCTTGCCCCGTGCGACGCGTGATCGTGCCCGCGATGGAGATCAGAGCCTGCGCTGATGGAACTCATGGCTTCACCTCCGGCGTGGCCGGCTTGTTGTTCTTGCGGGCCCTCTTCTCGGCCTCGAGCCGCTCGCGCTCCGCGTCTTCTTCCGCGGCTTTCTTCGCGTCCGCCGCCTTCTTGTCCAGGAACATGCGATTGGCGCGCTCAACCGCGGCGCTCACATCGGCCCGCTTCTCGGCCGGAACATCGACCGCGATCTGACCGTCCTGCGACGCCTGCAACGCGCGGAAGTACGCCACCACCGCCCACGCGTCGGCGGGCTTGATCGCGTGCCCGTAGCCGGGCATCTTCGCGCCGTTCTCCACGCCGTTGCGAACCACATCGAAGATGTAGCCGTCGAGCGAGGTCTTCGCGGCGATCGTGCGCTTGGCACCCGTCGTCGCGTCGACGACTTCCTCGGTCGCGCCGGCCTTGTACTTCGGATCGTGGAAGTTCGGCAGCGGATACGACCACTGCTCGCCGACCATGCCCTTGCCGTAGCCGTCGTAGTTGTGGCACACGGCGCAGTAGATGTTGTACTTCTCAGCCCCGCGGGCCAGCAGCGACGCATCGACCGTCACGCTCGAGGGGATCCGCGCCAGGTACTCGCCGCTGGCGTCGCGCCCGGCGTACAGGCCCTGGTCCTCGCGAAGGAACGTTGCGCGGAGCGCGTCGGCCGCGTCCGATGAAACGCCGAAGGCCACGGCGCCCGGCACGCTGGGGCGCATCGCGCGACCGTCCTCAAAGAACTCTGTCGCGGTCTGTGGCTTGAACTTCGGCGAGTCGTCCATGTCAGGCAACAGCTGGCGCGGCGGCTTGTCGAACCGATCGCTCCGGCATCCGGCGTTCATCCCGCCGCCGACTACGCAGACGAGCACCAGCGCCGTCAGCGGAAAGATTCTCGTCGTGGTCATGTTCGTGCCCTTCATATCACCCGTCTCTTTCAAGGTCTGCTTGCCAGCGACTGCACCGCCGAGATCACTCAACCAACCAATGCGCCGCCAATCAATGCGCCGCGCGAACCTTCACCGTGTCCATCTCTTCTTCCACCAGTTCGACGGCGATGGCGCCCGACTTCTCGAACATCGTGCGGACGCCATGCGGCTCGAACTTCTCATCCGCCGCTTCGATCGCGATGATGAACTTGTCATCGCTCACGCCCAAGAACCGCCGGCTGCGGAGCAGCGGGTGATTCCAACGCGGAAGCGCGTTGAAGATGAACATGCCCAGCAGCGCGCTGAAAGCCGTGAACGCCACGCCGATCTCGAACGTGACCGGGATCAGCACCTGCCACGAGTCGGTGGGCTTGGCCTGATGGATGATCGGATACTCGATGTGGCGCACGAAGTACTGAAACCCGAAGCCAACGAACGCGCCGGTGAGGCCCAGGCACGCCACGAGGATCGGGAGCTTCGTGGGCTTCTGGCCCATGGCTTCTTCCATGCCGTGGACCGGGAATGGCGAGTAGACGTCCCACTGGCGGTAGCCGGCGTCGCGGACCTTCTCCGCGGCGTGCGAGAGGTCCGCCGGGTTGGCGAACTCGGCGATCACGCCGTGGACGGCGGCGCCGGACTCTGTCTTGTAGACCTTCTTACTGGACATGATTACAGGCCCTCCTTCGGCGCATCGGGCGCGTGATGGGCACCAGCGGGCGTGGCGCCCGAGGCGGGGGGGGTGTTGGAACCGTGACTGTGGCCGTAGCCCTCCCAGTGCGGGTTGGCCTGCGGCATCACGTTCTTGATCTCGCTCATGGCAAACTGCGGCAGGAAGCGGACGAAGAGGAGGTAGAGCGTCAGGAACGTGCCGCACGAGCCGACGAAGGTGAGGATGTCCACCGGCGTTGCGAAGAACATGCCCCACTCGCTGGGCAGGAAGGCCCGGTGCAGCGAGGTGACGATGATGACGAAGCGCTCGAACCACATGCCGATGGTGACAGCGAAGGCGACGATGAAGATCGCCACCGGGCTCTGGCGGGCCCACTTGAACCAGAACAACTGCGGCGAGATCACGTTGCACGAGATCATGGCCCAGTACGCCCACCAGTACGGCGCGTACTTCAACTGCCCATCCTCGCCGGTGACGGCGAAGAACGGCGGGATCAGGCGGTTGTAGATGAACACGTCCTGCTCGTACTTGTTCGCGCCGTACCACGCGACGAAGAACTCCATGGCGTACGCGAAGCCGACCATGAAGCCCGTGACCAGGATGATCTTGGACATGTTCTCAAGGTGACGCAGCGTCACCAGGTCCTTCATGCCCGGGAAGAGCTCGCGCGAGGGGATCAGCAGCATCAGCACCATCGCGAAGCCGCCGAAGATCGCACCGGCCACGAAGTACGGCGGGAAGATCGTCGTGTGCCAGCCGGGCACGATGCTGGTGGCGAAGTCGAACGACACGATCGAGTGCACGCTCAACACCAGCGGCGTGCTGATGCCCGCGAGCATGAGATACGCCTTCTCGTACGTGTGCCAATGGCGGGCGCTGAAGCGCCAGCCCATGGAGAGGATGCCGTAGATCCGGGCGCGGATCATGTCCACGCGGATGTTCAGGATCGGCAGCGTCTCGGCGTCCTGCCCGTCACGCATCAGGCGGATCGCGGCGCGATCGCGGAGCGTCGCAAAGTCGGGGATCATGCCCATGTACCAGAACAGCGCCGAGACCGTCGCGTACGTGCTGACGGCGAAGACGTCCCACAGCAGCGGGCTGCTGAAGTTCGGCCAGATCGCGTTGGCGTTGGGGATCGGGAACAGCATCCAGGTCATCCAGATGCGACCGACGTGAATGCCCGGGAACGTGCCGGCGCAGATGACCGCGAAGATCGTCATCGCCTCCGCGGCACGGTTGATGCTCGTACGCCACTTCTGCTTGAGCAAGCACAGGATCGCGCTGATCAGAGTTCCGGCGTGGCCGATGCCGATCCAGAACACGAAGTTCGTGATGTCCCACGCCCAGTCGACGTGGTTGTTCAGACCCCACACACCGACGCCCGTGGTCACCAGGTACAGGATCATCAGGGGCATCAGGCCCGCGACGCCCGAGGCCAGACCGAACGCCGGCATCCACCAGCGACCCGGGCCCTTCTCGATGTAGCCGCACACCGTCTCGGTCACGTCGTTGAACGTGCGATCGCCGAGCACCAGCGGCGCGCGCACCGCCGGGTCCTCAACGAGCGACCCGTCCCGAGTCACCGGGTCTTCAATCCGCGGCGGCTTGGGCGAGGAGATCATCCCCGCGAGCCGCTGCGCCGTTGTCTGATCAGGATTGATCGCACTCATGCGTGAACTCCGCTCGCGGGCAAGACGCCCAACGAGAGCTTGTAGCCGTCCTCACCACGCGCCTTAACCGGGTCGATGAAACTGTGCTCGCTGCTCTTGCCCGAGCCACCATGCTCGCCCGGCTTTCCGTGCCCGCCGCCGTGATCACCGCCATGGCTAAACGGGTCCTTGATCCGGGCCAGTCGGTCCTTCTTGCCCAGCTTGCTCAGCAGCTCAACATTCGGGTTGTTGACGCGAACGAGGTGGCTCGTGCGCGGGCGCGTCGCCAGATAGCCCAGCAACAGATACGCGCGGTTGTGCTCGCGAAGGTTGTAGACCTTCGAGCCCTTGCGCTTGCCGCCGGGCATCTCGGTGTCGTCGTACTCGCCGGTGGTGTCCAGCAGGTTGCCGAAGACGATCGAGTTCGTCGGGCAGGCCTGCTGGCAGGCGGTCTGCACCAGGCCATCGGGGAAGAAATCCTCAGGCCGCTTGCCGGTGCCGATCTTGTAGTCGGTCTTGGCCTCGTTGGTGCGCTGGATGCAGTACGAGCACTTCTCCATCACGCCGCGCGAACGCACCGTGACGCTGGGGTTCTTGCCGAACTTCGTGATTTCGTCAAGCTGCTTCCGCAGTCGCGGCGGGATCAAGTTGTGGTTCGCCGGCAGGTTCTCCGTCACCGTCGTGCCCACGACGCCCTCGATCGATTCCTTGAGCCCGCCCTGATACTTCGTGACGCCGTAGTCAAAGAAGTTAAAGCGGCGGACCTTGTACGGGCAGTTGTTGGCGCAATACCGCGTGCCGATGCAGCGGTTGTAGACCATGTAGTTGTGGCCCTCGCTGCCGTGGACGGTCGCGTTGACCGGGCAGACGACCTCGCAGGGTGCGGCCTCGCAATGCACGCAGGCCACGGGCTGATTGAGCAGGCCGTCAGGCTCGTCAACGTTGCCGCGGAAGTAGCGGTCCACGCGGATCCACGCCATCTCGCGGCCCTTGTTGACCTCGATCTTGCCGACGATGGGGATGTTGTTCTCCGCCTGACACGCGATGGTGCAGACGTTGCAGCCGGTGCACGAGCTGAGATCGATCGTCATACCCCACTGCGGGCCGCGGTCATACGCCGCGACACCGGGCGTGGGCCTGCCGGCGCGAGCGCCTGAGTAGCCCTCTTCGCGGTTGCGGTTGGGGTCTTGATAGACCGGCACGAGCGCGGGCATGTGATTGAGCTCGCCACCCTCGAGCCGCTCGCCCAGGGAGAGCGGCTGCGGCCGGCCGTAGGAGTCGGGCTTGACGACGACGGGCTCATCGCCGAAGGTGTCCCATGCGGGCTTGTCAAGCTCGCGAACGATCGCGCGCCCTTCCATGCTGCCGTGAAGCTGCGTGACGCTGATGGGGTACCAGCGGTCGCCGGTCTCGCTCTTCTTGATCGACGCGCCGGAGGCGGCCATCGGCGAGGCGCTGTCGCGCAGCGGGTTGACATCAAAGCCGCTGCCAGCGCCGACGAGGCCGACGGTCTTGCGCCCGTAGCCCAAGGGCAGCACGACGGTGTTCTCCGGCAGGCCCGGCACCGCCCAGACCGCGATCGAGATGCTCTTACCGCCGAGGCTCAGATCGACCATTCGGCCCGAGGGCTTCTTGTCGGTCTGCGGCGACTGCATGACGCCCAGCTCGCGGGCGGTCTTCGGCGAGACGAGCGCGGCGTTGTCCCACACCATCTTGCTGGCGGTGTCCGGCAGCTCCTGCATCCAGCCGTTGTTGGCGAAGCGCCCGTCGCGCATCAGGCCGCTGACGAACGCGACTTCGAGTTTGTCCTGCGTCGGCGCCGGCGCGAGCGTCGCGCCCGATGCGAGCTTGGCGAGATTCGTGAACGACATCGCCTCGGGCTTGGACGCGCTGGCCGTCGCGGCGTCGATCACGCCGTTGTGCAGCGAGCGCCGCCAGCGCTTCTCAAACTCCGCATCAGCCGCGCCGAGCTTGGCCTTCCAGGTGTCGCGAACGAGGTCGTGCCCGTGGGCCGAGCTCAGGCCCGCGATCATCGCGAGCACTTCGATCTGCGTGCGACCGTCGTACAGCGGCGCGATCATCGGCTGCGTCAGCGAAGGCGTGCCGTCGCTGGCCGTCGCATCGCCCCAGCTCTCAAGGAAGTGCGCACCGTTCAGCCGCACCGTCGCCAGTTCGCTGGTCTCGTTGCGATCAACGCTCAGCGTCACACGCGTGCTGGCCTTCTTCATCGCCTCGGCAAACTTCAGATTCCCCGGCGCGTCATAGGCCGGGTTCACCTCAAGGCAGACCAGCGTGCTGATCTTGCCGGCGTTCAAAAGCTCGACGCACTGGCTCAGGTCGCCGAACGAATCCACCGCTTCGTCGCGGCTCATCGCCCGCATGCGCATCGTCGTGCCGAAGTTGCCCAGCGCCTCGTTCATCGCCAGGCAGAGCCCATGGACCCATGCCGGCTGCGAGTCGCCGCAGATCAGGATGGACTTGCCGAGGTTGTCGGCGTTGAGCAGGTCCGCCGCGATCTCGTCGGCGTGGGCCAGGGCCTCGCCCTCGAGCTTGGGCGTGAGCCCGTTGATCGCGCCCAGCAGAGCTTCGCTACCGCGGGCGGCGCGTGATCGCAGGACCTTCTGCGTGATGGCGACGACGACCGCGGCGATCTGGCTCGGGGCCATGCGGAGGCGATGGTCGGCGGTGCCGCCGGTGACGGTGAACGCGCTCTCGATCGAGTACACGCGGCTCATGCCCTGCTTGGCACGCAGCACGCGGCGCGAGGCGCCCCAGCCGCGTGAGTTGCTCAGCGCGCCGGGCTCGTACTGCAGGAAGTCGCGATCGAACGACACGACGACGTTCGCCTTGGCGACATCGAGCACATCGGCCATCGGTGCGCCGAACGCGGCGGTGGTCGCCACGCTGTTGCCGCTGCCAGTCACGCTATCCCACACGAACCAGCGGGCCTTGGGCCACTTGGTCATGATCTGATCACGAAGGCGATCGCGCGTCGGGCTCGTGCGCTTGTCAACGACAAACGCGAGGCCCTCGCCGCCCTTGGCGTCGTACTGATTGAAATGGCCGGGCTGGTTCCAGTCGGTCCACACCTTCGCCTCTTGAGCCTGACGCGCCTTGAACGCGTCATCGGTCTCGTCCGCACGCTTCACGCTCACGCGACCGGCGCTGTTGGCCCAGCCGGCGATGAACGAATACCCCGTCGCCGCTTCGCCAGCGCTCTGCACCAGCACCGGCTCCATCAGGCGATCCGGGTCGTACAGCTCCAGCACGCTGGCCTGCGACCACACGCTGCTCTTGCCCTGGTTCACAGGGTGCAGCGGGTTGCCCTCGACCTTCGTCGGCCGGCCCTCGTGCGTCTCAACAAGCAAACCCTCGGCACCGCCGCCGGGCAGCGGCATCGTCGTCGCATAGAACAACGCCTTGCCTTGGATCACGTTCTCAGGCACGTTCTTGCTGTACGGCAGGATCTTGTGATCAGGCCGACGACAGCCCGGCATCGTCGCAGCGCCCGCCAGCGCGACGCTCGCGCCCATGAGCTTCAGGAACGTTCGGCGGCTGCCGCTCAGCAGCTCGCTGGCGCCGCTGGGGAACTCCTTCTCCAGGAAGTCGCGGAACTCCGGCGTGTCCGCGGCGTCCTCCAGCCCGCGCCAGTACGCCTGCCCGCTGACGCCCACCAGCTCGTGCGCCGAACGCGCCGAATGCGCGGGCTTGCCTTCTTTATGACTTGTCGGGCATTGATCAATCATGTTTCACCTGGTGTCGGGACTGGCCTCGTCTGCCGTGCTCGTGCGATCGTCCGTCTGTCTTTCCGCAACCCGTTTCGTTCGTCAGTGCTGAGCGATGAGCAATGAGTGCTGAGAATCGAACCGCCGTCTTCCGATCTGCCCTTCCTCAGCACTCAGCACTCGTCGCTCCGCACTCCCTAGTAGTGGCACGCGCCGCAGTTTTCCGGTGCGTGGATCTTCCGCTCTTCGTAGAACTTCGCGCCCGCAGCCGCCAAGCCGGAGAGGCCGAGCTGCTGCTGGCGGTCTTCGACATCAAACAGGCGCGTGACCTTGTCCTTGGGCTGCAAGTGCGGATCGGGGTTGCGATGGCACTCCAAGCACCAGCCCATGCTCAGCGGCTCGTGCTGCCAGACTTCAGGTTGACGGGCGATATTGCCGTGGCAGCTGATGCACGAGACACCCGCGGCGACGTGCGAATGGTGCGGGAAGTTGCGGACATAGTCCGGCAGCTTGTGAATGCGCCGCCACTCGATCGGCTCGTCGGCGGCATACGCCTCGCGCACGAACGCGGTCTTGGTCTTGTGATCCTCGCTGGTGGCCAGCTTGGCCAGTCGGCCATCGGCGTGACAGCCGTAGCACGACGCGACGCTGGGGATGTTCGCCTCAGGCGAGACCTCAACGTTTGTGTGGCAATAGCGACAATCGAGCCCGAGCTTGCCGGCATGGATCTGGTGGTTGAACCCGCCGCCGGGCTGCTTGGGCATGTAGCCCACGTCCCAGAACTTCGGCGTGAACGTGTACCAGATCGTGCCGACCACGAGCGCCAGGCCCGTCACGCCGCCGCCGGCGAGCAAGGTCGGCAACGCGTTGGTCCACTTCGGAAAGATGGTTGACACGATCAAACTCCTGCATTCGACCCGTTGGTCTAAAAACTCACCCGAACACCACGCCGCCCGCGCTCACGGGAACCTCGACAACGATTCCTCGCGCCCGCCCACACAACCCAACCGAACCATCAACACCGGTCGAAAGGTACTAGAATCTCCGGCGGCTTTCTCGCCCCATCGCAATTATTCTTCCTACAGCGTAGTCTACTTCGGTCAGCGACCGCAACTGAGCGTACGAGATGTAGATAATCAATTCAAAATCCTGATAACGACCGTACAACGCGGGGTTTTTACTTATGACCCAAACAGATTACGATTCACCCGTGTCATCCGAGTCCTCCAATCCTTGGATCCCCACCAGCGCCGACGGCCCTTGGCTCGGGCCGATCTTCGCCAGTGCGCTCACCGCCGTCGTCGCGATGTGGATCGCCTGGTTTCTGACCCACATGCCCGCGACGCACGCGTGGTTTCCGCCGAGCATCACGGGGCCACTGCTGCTCTCGCTGATGCTGGTGGTGATGACGATGGCGCTGAGCCGCGTGCCGGCGCGGCGTGGCGTGGTCGTCGGTCTGCTGGCGGGCTTGCTGGTCGGCGCGATCAACCTGCTGATCCTGGGCTCAAAGATCACCGCGACGGTCGAGGTGAACGGGCAGGTCGCCGCGGCACCGGGCGCCGATGGCCTGCGCCCGGATGCGTGGCTCATCGTGGTGTGCTTCATCGCGTTGTGTGCCGTGCTGGGTGTCATCGCGGGGCTCATCGGCTCGCGATTGGCCAAGGGCCGAAACACGGTCGCTGAGAGCGCTGGCGTCTGGAATGCTCGCGTCAGTGCGATCGCCTGCGTGGCGGTGGTGCCGCTGCTGGCCTTGGGCGGCATGGTGACCTCCACCGGCGCGGGCCTCGCGGTGCCGGATTGGCCGGGCACGTACGGGGCGAACATGTTCCTGTATCCCATCTCGCTGATGGCCGGGGACACGCGGATCTTCCTCGAGCACTCGCATCGTCTCTTTGGCGCGATGATCGGCGTCTGCTGCGTGCTGCTGACGATCTCGACGTTTGCGACGCACCGCGCCGGCCGCACCGGGTACCTGCGCTGGTTCGCGCTGGTCGTGCTCGCGCTGGTGATCGCGCAAGGCCTGCTGGGCGCCGCGCGCGTGCAGCAAGGCATCGCCCACGGCGTGCAAGCCGGCCCGCAGACTTGGGGCGTCGCCCACGGGGTGCTCGCCCAGGCCTTCTTCGCGCTGCTGGTCGCCTTCGCCGCGCTCGGTTGGCCCCGCCCGGATCCGTTGCCCGGAGTTGCATCCAACAAGCCGCTGGGGTTCATTTCCAAGGGCAGCATCGCGCTGGTGATCGCGATATTCATCCAACTCGTGATGGGCGCGCTCTACCGCCACCTGGGCCAGAAACACGCGCTCTGGACACACGTGGTCTTCTCGCTGGTCGTCGTCGGCCTCGCGGTGGCCTGTGCCATGTGGATGCTCCGCCGCAAGAACGAGGCGCGGGTCTACAAGACCCTCGGCCACGGCCTGCTTCACAGCGTCGGCTTCCAGTTCGTCCTGGGCTGGGTCGCGCTGCTGCTGGTCATGACCGGGGCGAACAAGCCGGCGATCGTGATGCCCGACCAGCTGGCCGTCGCCGACGCGATCACCACCGAAGTCGCGATCAAGGCTCTCGTTCGCACCATCCATCAGGCGAACGGGGCGCTGCTCCTGGCCCTGGCGGTGCTGGCGGTGGTGTGGCCGCGCCGGATGGCGGCGATCAACACGATGGCCAAGCCCTGAACTACCACGTTCACGGCGCGCGAGGTGTGGCGGGGGGCTGGCGGGGGATGGCGGCTGGAGTAGCCCGACGATGTCGCGATTCTGGCATGATTCGCAACCGGAGACGGGATTCACCCGATAACTTGGGATGACTGGCCAGCCCAAACCGTGGGCGGGCTGTCGTTTCGGTTCGGCCGGGTGCCCGCCTGGGCGGCCGCGGCGTGTCGGGTTCATGTCGGCCCGAGTTGTTTTTGGCAATACTCGGTCCCGAGTCAGCGTTGATCTCCGGTCCAGCATTTCGGCAACGATCTTTGCGGAGCCTCCTCATGCAGCCGACGATCTCCACGCGAAACGATGCCCCCGCCGCACTGCCCAATCGCATCAGCGACACGCTGGCGACCTTGAACCCCAAGTCTTTCGGCTTCGAGGAGGCCCGACACCTGCTCTGGCGCGCCGGCTTCGGCGGCACCGCTTCTCAGGTCAACACCCTCGTCGGCTGGGGGCTCATCAAGTCGGTGGACTATCTCGTGGACTACGAGAAGGTCGTCTGGGACAAGCGCGATCCGGAGTTCCGCTCGGACATCATGGGCCCGCCCACCGCCGAGCAGCGCAAGGAAGCCGAAGCGGCGCGGCGGATGGCCAACGGCGTAGACAAGGAGACGGCGCTGGCCAAGATCCGCGTGATGCGTCAGAACGCCGAGCAGGACGATCGCGCCCAGATGCGCGAGGTGCAGCACTGGTGGCTGACTCGCATGATCGAGTCGCCCCGCCCGCTGGAAGAGAAGCTCACGCTCCTGTGGCACGGGCACTTTGCCACCAGCTACCGCACCGTCGAAGACAGCTTCCACATGCTCAAGCAGAACCAGTTCCTCCGCAAGCACGCGGCCGGGAACTTCGGCGATCTGCTCTTTGGCATCATCCGCGATCCGGCGATGATCGCGTACCTGGACAACAACGACAGCCGCAAGAACCGCCCCAACGAGAACCTCGCCCGCGAGTTGATGGAGCTCTTCAGCCTCGGCGTCGGCAACTACTCCGAAAAGGACATCAAGGAGGGCGCTCGCGCCCTGACCGGCTTCACCTTCAAGGACGACGCGTTCGCCTTTGAACGCAACAACCACGATCCGAACCCCAAGACCATCCTCGGGCGCAGCGGCCCGATGGACGGCGATGACTTCGTCAAGGTCATCCTTGAGAAGCGCGAGTGTGCGCAGTTCGTCGCGACCAAGCTTTACCGCTTCTTCGTCAACGATTTCCCCTGCGGGCGGAAGCCGCTGGACGACGCCGCGAAGCGTGTGATCGGCGAGATGGCCAGCCAGCTCCTGGGTGGGCGATACGAGCTGCGCCCGGTGCTCAAGCGCCTGTTCACCAGCCAGCACTTCTACGAGATGAGCCTGCGGAACGAGCAGATCAAGAGCCCGACGCAGCTCGTCGTCGGCGCGGTCCGCGCGTTGAATACGCCGGTGCGTGATCTGTCGCGTGTGTGCGATGCGATGGGCCGCATGGGCCAGGACATCTTTTTCCCGCCGTCGGTCAAGGGCTGGGATGGCGGGCGCGCGTGGATCAACACCGCGACGATGTTCGTGCGCCAGAACCTCATGGTCTTCCTGCTCACCGGCAAGCGCCCCGAGGGCAAAGACCCGCTGGCAAACGAAGACCGCTTCGACACCGGCGCGATGCTCGCGCAGCTCCGCGATGCCTATCCGGAGATGAGCGACAACAACCCCAGCGCCACGCTAGACGCGATCCTCCGCTTCACCATCGGCCGCACGCAGCCGGCAGGTCGCGCCGAGCTGGACCGCTTCATGGCCTCCCAACGCGGCAAAGACCCCGCGACCTCGATCACTGAGTTGCTCTTGCTGATTACTGCGATGCCGGAGTATCAGTTGTGCTGATCGGTCGGCAATCGGGATTCGGCAATCGGCAATCGTGAGAACCAGAACCTCGCCGAGCCACCGAATCTCACCAGCGCCCGTCCTTTTCATGTTCATGTTCGCGTTCACGTTCTGCCTCTCGTTTCCCTAGGAGCCTCCCCATGTCCCACGACATCCTCAACGCCTTCACTCGTCGCGAGTTTGTCCGGTCGGGGCTCGTGCTGGCCAGCGCCAGTGTCATGCTCCCCAGTTTCATCACCCGCTCGGCCCTGGCGATGGCCCCCAAGAACGGGCTCACCAGTATCGCCGGCGTGCCCGATGAGCGCGTGCTCGTGGTCATCCAGCTCTCAGGCGGCAACGACGGGCTCAACACCGTCATCCCGTACATGGACGGCGCGTACGCCAAGGCCCGCCCGTCGATCGGCCTCAAGGCCGACAAGGTGCTGAAGCTCAGCAAGAGCGACGTGGCGTTCCACGCGTCGATGACGGGTGCCGCCGATCTGTACAACGAGGGCATGCTCAGCGTCATCCAGGGCGTCGGCTATCCGAACCCCAACCGCTCGCACTTCAAGAGCATGGACATCTGGCACACCGCCGACACCACCGCCAGCGGCGACGGCTGGCTCGGGCGCTACTTTGACTCCGAATGCTGCGGCTTCGGCAAGGGCGAATCCGGCACCGCCGAGCGCACGATCAAGAAGGACGCCAACCCGCAGGTGGGCATCGCGATCGGGCGCGAAGCGCCGCTGGCGATGAAGGGCCGCGTGATCATCCCGATCAGCTTCGAGTCCGCCGACCTCTTCCGCTGGACGGGGCGCGATGTCAACGACAAGCTCGGCGATCCGTACGCGCGCATCGCCGCGGCGGAGGCGGGCGCGAGCATCGACCCGGACAGCAACGCCGGCTTCCTGACGCGCACCGCGCTGGATGCGCAGGTGAGCAGCGCGACCATTCGCAAGGCCGTCGCCACCAAGGCCCGCGTGAACTACCCCGATGGCGAGCTCAGCCGCCAGCTCCAGATGGTCGCCAGCATGATCGCCGCGGGCCTGAAGACCCGTGTCTACTACGTCTCGCTGGGCGGCTTTGATACGCACTCGGGCCAGGGCAACGAGAACGGGCGACACGCGAACCTGCTGCGCTTCTTCTCCGGCGCGCTCCGCGCGTTCTACGCTGATCTCAAGGCCCAGGGCAACGACGAACGCGTCCTGACCATGAGCTTCAGCGAGTTCGGACGGCGCGTCGGCCAGAATGCCAGCGGCGGCACCGACCACGGCACCGCCGCCCCCATGTTCCTGGCCGGCCCGATGGTCAAGCCCGGCGTGCTCAACCCGCACCCCTCGCTCACCGACCTGGATCAGGGCGACCTCAAGTACACCGTGGACTTCCGCACCGTCTATGCCAGCGTGCTGGAAAAGTGGCTCAAGACCGACAGCAAGGCCATCCTCGACGGCGTGTACAAGCCCGCGGACGTGCTCAAGACCGTCTGACCGACGCCACCCGCTCCGAGCCATCGGCCGCTTCAGCGAGATCGGTCGCATCGCACTCCGCCAGCGTGGTATGCTCGGGTCGTGACGCTGCGCTATTGGCACAAACTCGCGATCCTCATCGCCTGCATCGCCCTTGGCGGCGTGGTGCTCACCGCGTCGTACGCGCACGTTCTCAGCCGCCAGGCGATGGCGCGAGACCAGGAAGACAGAAGATCGCTGGCCACCGCCATTCTGAGCGTCGCGGCGGAGCTCATCATCAATCAGTCGCCCGCGGCACCCGAGGCCAGCCCAACACGCCCCGGCGACTCGGGCGGGCCCGATCCCCTCGCGATCGCGGCCGAGCGGATCGCGCCGGCGATTCTGCGGAACGAGCTCTTGGCCGAAGCGCGGATCCGGCGCGTGTCCGTCTGCCGTGTTGAGAAAAAGACCGTCAATCGCGTGTACGTGCTCGCGGCGACCGCCAGCGGCGACCCCCCGTCGCCACCCCCTCCCCCACCGGTGATCGAGCCAATGCCGCTGGACCTGCGCCAGCACCTGATGGAGCGAATGCCCAAGCGCGGCGTCCCGATCGGCGGCGTCTCCACCGGCCGCTTCGAGGGCGACGACGGCACCGCGCTCTATCACCCGG
>JAIEQQ010000079.1 GCA_019747615.1 Phycisphaerales bacterium | reverse complement strand
GCTGGAGGGATCGTTCTGCGAAGAGGGGTCGCCCTGCGTGTTCCAGCCTTGATCGCTCATAGCTTGGTTCCGTGTTGGAGTGTATCGGAGTGGGGGGCTGGGGCGGGGGGCGTGGGGCGGGCAAATGGCAAATGAGCAATTGGCAAATGGGCAAATTCGGACGAGGACTGGAACGGGGCGGGTCGGGGGTCGGGCGGGGGCCGGGGGGGAAGTGCGGCGCGGGACTCCGAGGTGGGCGTGAGTTTGTATACTGGCCCGTTCGAGGGTTGATCGTGGCGAGTGATTGAGGGGGGCTGGTGAGCCCTGAGAGCGTTTGGCGTGTTGTGAAGGAGGCGGACGTGTCGGGAACTGCGGCTCAAGCGCTTGTGTATCAGAAACTGCCGGCGGCGCTGCCGTCGGGCTGCGTCGCGGCACCGATCATTCCGGGGCCGCCCGCGCCGGTGCGGTTGTGCGTGGTGGTGCGGACGGGGATGCCCTTGGGCAGCTCGGGGACGGGCACGCGGATGCTGGCGGGGCCGGGCGGGCCGTTTATTCCGCTGCGCGAGACGTATGACGCGTCGGTGGTGCTGGGGTGCATTGCCGATGCGCGCGGGCGCGTGCAGCAGTGGCTGGAGATCTGGATCCAGAACTTTGACACCAGCAGCCCGCGGATGTCCACGGCGAAGGAAGTGCTGAACAACTCGATCCTGGACCGGCGATGGGCGGCGCGGTGCGAGCGGTTTGCCGAGGAATCACCGGGCGGCATCGTGCGGACGGGGTTTGAGGACACGCACCCGGAGCCGACGCTGATCGATTTGCGGCGCGGTGTGGCGATGCGCGCAGTGGACCCGCGGACGGGCAAGGTCTGGTCGTTGTGCGAGGATGATGCGCTTCTGACGGGCAAGAACCTGCCGGCGTTTGGCACGAGTTTGCACCGGTATTTGTATCAACCGGAGGCGGACGCGATATCGGCCTTGGTGCCGCTGACCGAGGGCGCGCCGAGCGCGGCGGGCGCCGCGACGCCGAGCGATTTGCGTGAGGCGATGGGCGTGAGCACCGAGGTGATCGTGTTCAACCCCGGCGGCGGGCTGCTGATGGTGACGCCGCACGCGCCGGTGGGGCTTGAGAACTATGTGCAAGCGCTGACGCTGCTGGGGACGGAGGACGGGTCGATCTCTCTGCTGCAGACCGCATCGCGGGCGGTGAGCCGGATCGCGGAGAACTCCGGCGGCGTGGGTGATGAGGCGGGGATGCTGTTCCTGTCGCGTCATGGCAACACCGGGCGCGTGCTGGAGACGCTGTATCACAAGCTCGCGCTGCTGTGCGATGCGACGGCGAGCGTGCGGGCGGCGACGGCGGCGACGCAGGAGCCGCTGCTGAACATCACGGCGCAGAGCTTCCGCGTGCACCTGGGGGCGGGCTCGCCGGGCTTGCCGTTTCTGTGGTCGTCGCGGGTTGCGCTGGCGGTGCCGGGGTGCGCCGTGGCGCTGCCGGTCAAGATGACTGATCGGAAGCTCTTTGGCGTGCTGGAAGAGACACGGAGCGTGTACAACCCGACGAGCTCGGCGCGAGCCAGCGGCGGGGCGTGGGGCGAGCTGCGCATCCGGCGCGTGCAGCTTCAGGATGAGATGATGATCCTGGAGGGCACGCTGACGACGCAGGAGCGGATCACGGCGACGGCGCGAGACAGTGTCTGGATGCGGTTCGGCACCGGCGCCGGGCGCGTGGACTTGTTCGCGGCCCTTGAGGGGCGATCGGCGATGGCCGCCGGCGAGCTGCGCGTGCGCAGCGTGCCGATGAAGCTGCCGTCGGAGATCGTCGCGGAGCTGAAGGCCAGCGAGGGCGCGCAGTTGCCCGAGGTATTCTTCGAGGTTGCGCCGCTGCTGAGCACGCCAAGTGACTTGTACTCGCTGATGGTGCTGGGCGTGCGGACGCTGCTGGTGAGCGGTGACACGAGCGTCGCGGTGGCGCTGGACGAGTTTTTGAGTCTCGTGCGGCAGGTGTCGGCGGATCACGACGCGGGCAAGCCGCTGGAGCAGCGTGTGCGGGCGGTGTTTGCGAGCGATGAGCGGTTCATGGATGCGCTGGGGCCGCAGCGGGTGTCGGGCGTGAAGCTGACGCCGGCGCAGGCGATGGAGATCGTGCCGCTCAGCCTGTGGAGCGAGGTGCTGGCGGCGCTGGTGCGGGCAACTCCGGGGGTGGGGCCCGATAGCACGAGCCGCGATCTGGGCGATGCGCCGATGGCGGCGATTGAAAAGGCCTTTGATCCGCTGCTGAGCGATCTGTATGCTCTGGTGCGGAAGGTGCGGAGCATGATCGTGAGCGATCCGGCGGCGGACGCGGAGCTTCACGATATTGTGCGGTCGTGCATGTGACAGGATTGGTTGAGCGATTCACCGGGTCGATTTTTCAGAACACACTCTGAGGAGCACAGCAATGCAGGGAATGATGCGAGCGTTGGTGGTGGCGGCGGTTTTGGCGACGACGACGATGCTCGGCGCGTGCGGGGCCAAGGCGCCGCGGGCCGGGGTCATGCCGATCGAGGTCGTCTTGGCCAAGGACGTCGTGGACGGTGGGCGCAGCGCGCAGGTTGACCTGGTCGGCGTTGGCGCTGGCGAGCAGGCAAAGTTTGCCAGCAAGTCCGTGCGCGAGTGGTTCCGCGGCGGTGATCCGGATCGTCTGGCCGGCGCCAACGACAAGTACGCCAAGATGCTCCAGCTCTCGGATCGCGCGCCGTCGGCGAGCATCCCCGAGACCGACGCGTTCTGGGTCAAGTCGATGGAGCGCAGCGCGATCACGCTGTTCGTCTTTGCCCAGGTGACCGGCGAGGACACCACGGGCAAGGATGTGGCGTGGCGCAAGGAACTGCCGATGGACCCGGCCCGGTATGAGGGCGAGAGGATCCGTCTAGAGGTGCAGCGGGGCGGCGTGAACGTTTTGAACCTGAAGCCCGAAGCAAAGAAGTGATCGTTCGTGGCGATGGCCCGGGCGCGCCGGCTGGGTGGCGCGTTCGCGGCTGACGTTGCGCGAGCGTGACTGGTACGATGCGCCGGTCCGGGGCTGTCCCGGCCGGCGCGGAGTCTTTGCATCATGGCCAAGTTTGGTCCTTACGAAACGCTGAGCGAGCTGAGCCCGAGCGGTGGCACGCGGGTGTTCATCGCGCGCAGGGCGGATGCGGGCGAGAAGCGGTTTGTCGTCAAAGAGCGGGTGGCGGTTGACGACCTGACCGGCGAGCGGGATCAGGGCGCGATCGATGACTTTCTGAAGCAGATCGAGATCCAGAAACGGGGGGGGGGGGGTTGGGCCGCCGATCCACGAGTCGGGGGTGAGCGAGGTCGGGGCGTACTACGTCACGGATTTGTACGCGACGAGCGACGATCGCTCGCAGAACCTCGACACGCTGTTTTCGGTACGCAGGCTGAATGTTGACGAGCAGTCGTTCTCGCGGATTGTGGCGGGTGTGGTGGCGGCGCTGCGGTCGATGGAGGACGGGATGCGGCGCGGGCACGGGAGCCTGAAGCCGCAGAACGTGTTTTTGGATGCGACGCCGATGCCGCGGGGCGTGGAGGAGGAGGAGCGGCAGAAGGCCGAGGTGCCGCAGGTGTGGCTGGCGGACCCGCTGGCGACGGATGTCGGCGGCAAGACGCTGCGCGATGACCTGGTGTCGCTGGCGTCGTTGATCTATCTGATGGCGTTCAACCAGCCGCTGCGGCGAACAGGGATGGTGTCGCTGCGCGAAGAGAGCGATTGGAAGGAGCGGGGGTACGACGGCGCGTTCTGGCGGGCGCTGTGTGCGGAGTTGCTGGGGCAGACGAACATCACGCCGACGCTGGACCAGGCGCAGCGGAAGGTGCGGGCGCACGAGGAGAAGCTTGGCGGCGGGAAGGCGGGCAAGGGCGAGCGTGCGAAGGCGGCAGCGAGTGCGCCGGCCGTCGCGGCACCTGCGCGTAGCGGCAACGCGTCACCGGCTGGTGCGCCGAGCGCCAAGGCGGCGGCCACGGGCGGGGAGTCGATGGCGCAAGAGAGCACGCCCGCTGCCTGGGGTGATGCGGACGCCGCGACGGACAAGGGCGGTGGTGGCGGCGGGGGCGGATCGAAGAAGTTGCTGCTCATCGGCGGTGGTGTGGGGGCGTTGTTGCTGGCCGGCGGCGTTGCGGCGTTTCTGGCAACCCGTGGGCCCAGCGGCGGCACCGGAGGGACGGGCGGCTCGGGCGGGGGCGAGACGGGCGGCACGAAGACGTCAGACTCGAACGGCTCGGGGGCGAGCACAAAGCCGGTGGCGTTCACGGCGCTGACAGCGGAAGACGCCACGCTGACGCGGCTGCGGCCGATCTTCAACGTGCCCGGTGCGCCGGTGCGTGCGAAGTGGACCGAGTCGGGCGATACGGTGCTGATGGAGTGTGCGAAGCTGGCCGGCACGCCGCTCGCATCAACGCGCGAGCAATGGGACGACGCGGTTGAGGGCAAGGCCAGCGCGCTGAGCGACGAAGCGAAGGGTGCGGTCGCGTCGGACCTGGTGAGGTTGAAGGATCTCGCCAAGCGGCTCGTTGAGTGGGCGGTGCTGAAGGACGCTGACGAGCTGGTCACGAAGGTCAGCGGCATGGGCGCGTTGGAGGTGGCGGCGGCGGAGACTGGCGCACGAGCCGCGGCATTCCGCCGGCTCGTGCGTGCCGGCGAGCTGGATTTCAGCGCGTCCAAGGCGGCGACGGATCTGGGAGACGGTGCGGTGCGGCTGGTCAAGGATGTGCGTGCATCCAAGGGCGTGCTTGATCTCGCCGCGGCGTTTGAGACGCTGCGTGCGATCAACGATCCGACGGTGAACGAGATCGTCGGCAAGGCGAAGGAGGAGTTGGCCAGCGCCGGTTCCGGATTCGCGGAGATCGCCAATCGGATGGACCCCGCGGCGTGGAAGGCCGAGGCGGACAAAGCGAAGACGGCACTCGGGCAGAGCGACGGGGCGTTCGATCGTCAGGAGTTCAAGAAGGCACTCGACGAGCAGCGAGCCGGTTGGGGCTCGCGGAACGCGATGGAGCAACTGCGGTCGGTGAACACGCTGGCGAACGCGGACCGATTCAAGCCTGTCGGCAACGATCCTCGGCCAAAGTGGAAGGACGAGCAGGCAAAGGTGCTCGATGGCCTGGAACGCGACTTGAATGCGATGGGTGCGCCGGGAAAGGTGTGGCCCGATGGGCAGCCGAAGTTGAGCGAGCTTCAGACTGGGCTGAGGGAGTTGCGCCAGAGCGTCGAGCAGGAGGGGGCGACCAGCGAGAAGCTGTTCGGTCACAACGTCGCGAGTGTGGGAGGGCGGCTGACGCGACTGAAGGAAGATGTTGACAAGTTCAAGGTCAAGGTTGATTCCGTGCGGCTGGCGTCGAATCAGAAGATCGAAGAGGTGCTCGCGGAACTCGCCGGTGCCGGCGCGGGTGTTGATGGTCCGGCGGGGCCGGGGCTGAAGCTGATCGCCGAGGCGGCCAAGGGGCTGAGCAAGGATCGGGCGGAGGACGCGGCGCTCGCGGGGCGGCTCCGCGACGTGATGAAGAAGACCGTTGCGGGCGCGGGGGAGATCGCTGCCGCGATCAGTAACGCGCGTGAGGCGCTCCCGGGCCAGCGGTGGGGTCGCGACGAGTGGAGGCTCGCTGCGGAGAAACTGGGGCAGACTGAGCTGACGCGCGCGACGAGCGAAGGGATTGCCGTAGCGAAGAAGGGCACCGAGGCGGGCGTGTCGATTGCATCGGCGCGCGATGCGATCCAGGCGTTCGCGCGGACGCTGGGCGAGGCGATGACCGCCGACGAGGCGCTGGGCGCGGCGCTGAGTGAGCCGGCGAATGTCGGCGCTGGCGGCGCGGTGTCTGCGAAGCTGACGCAGCTCAGCGAGGATGCTCGGGCCAAGAGCGCCAAGGCGGCGGGCGCGGCGGCAGGCGTGAAGGCGACGGACTTCGTCGCGATCTCGAAGTTTGATTCGGTCAAGGCGTTGGGCGAGGCGGCGCTGCCGGCGTCGCGTGATCGGCTGCTGAGCGCGATGAAGACGCCGGGCTCGGCGGTCGAGGCGATGCTTGCGCTGGAACGGTTGGTCGCGTCGGGCGCGTGGCCCAGCGGCACGCCGGAGTTCCGTCAGGCCAGGGCGACGCTGGAGCAGATGGACGCGGCGGTGCTGGCGATCCCCGGTCAGCCCGCTGAGCCGCTGGGAGCGATGCGGCAACGCAAGACGGCGCTGTTGCAGAAGAGCTATTTGAATCTGTTGGCCGGCGCGACGGTGCAGACGATTCCTGAGGTGGTCGGTGCGCTGGATGAGACGCTGACGCCAGTGGCGACGATGCCCGCGTGGGCCAAGTACAACGTCGAGAGATCACGCGTGCTGTCGCGGCTGGCTGGCGCGACGGATGATCAAGCGAAGCAGATCGTCACGGAGCTGGCGGTCCTTGCCAAGGGCGCGGGCGTGGATGGCTCGACGCTTGGTACGTTGACGAGCGAATCGGGGCCGACGTTCTCACCGGCCCAGGCGGGGCCGGGCAAGACCGGGCGCTGGACGCTGAGCAGCGGCGATGGCGCCAGTGAGACGCTGACGTACAAATCGCGCGAGGGTGTGGAGCTGTCGTTTGTTGCGGTTGGCGATGGGAGCAGCCGCGTGTTTGTGAGCGCGACGGAGGTGTCGCTGGCGATGGTGAACGCGGCGATGGACGACCAGGGATTCAAGGCTCTGGCTGTGAGTCTTGGCAGCACGGTGGCCGAGAAGACGCGTCCGGATGAAGGCGTGCGAGGGTGGGTGATCAGCAAGGGCTCGGCGATCGCGCCGGCGTCGCCGGTGTTCGGTGGCGGTGACCGGAGTTTGGGCTGGTTGTACTTTGATGAGCGAACGAACCAGGGAATGCAGTTTTATCCGGCCGGAGTTGAGCCTCCGCCGGAACCTGGGTTGTCCATGCCCGTTCATCACTTCTCGGCGAAGAACGCGGTTCGAGTCGCAAAGGCGCTTGGCGGACGGCTGCCGACGGCGAGCGAGTGGGCGGCGGCGGTTGCGAAGGAGGGTGGGGTGACCGCCCTCGCGGCCCAAGCGAAACTGCGCGACGAAGCGTGGACCGCGTGGATGGAGCACATCAAGGTGCTTCGCGCGAGCAAAGCACCCAGCGGCGCGTCATTGACGGTCTTTGACCCAACCCGTGCGGTGTTCGGTCCGAAGGACACGGACCTCGTCGTCAAGTCGGGCAAGGAACGGTTGCTCTTCCGCCCGGTGAGCGAGGGGAACGGGCAGCGGTTCAAGAACCTGATCGGGAACGTCGCGGAGTTTGTCAACAACGCCCCGACGCTGGACAAGCCCGAAGACATCACGGCGGCGTCGATGGCGAACGTGCAGATCGTCGGCGGCTCTGCGCTCTCGGCGATCCCGGTCGATCAGCTTGGCGTTCCGCAAGGCGTGAAGCCGGCGAATCCCGACCGCTCCTTCGCTGACGTGGGCTTCCGGGTCGCGTTTGAAGCGCAGGGTGCCGAGGCTTTGGCGACGCGGGCCGCCCGGGTGATCGAGAGCGTCGGCTATGCGAAGCCGACGCCCCCGTGACCGCTGCGGGTGCGATCGCCGCGTGGGGTGAGGTTGATCACTCGGCCAAGACTGGGACGCTGGCGAAGGCGGGCGTGGTGGGGTCGCTCTGGCGGCGCTGCTGCTTGGCCAGGACGGTGACGCCGCTCTGATCGCCGGAGGACATGGCGAGATTGAGGCGAACGGGTGTGGTGGGCGCCGGGGCGCTGTAGTCGTACTTGTTGGAGGAGTAGACGCCGGAGGAGGTCGTGCAGCCGCCGAGGGCGATGGCGACAGCGGCGAGCGAGAGGGCGATGGCGGCGTTGCGGGCGGCGGTGGGGCGGTTCATGATCAATCTCTCCTAGCGCGGCGGTGTTGCCGGCAGACGGAGATCGACGGCGCGGGTGATCGACTCGCGGGGCGGTGGCGTTGGGAGGTCTGATTTTCGGTTATGGGCAAGGCGCACGAGGCAGTCTTTGCGCGTGCGGCGGGACCGGTGCAGGTTCACGCGCGGGGCTGATCGTGGTTGGTTTGGTATGAAAATGTGGCGGTGCCGGCGTGCGGCGCTGGCCGCGGGCTTGCAACTTTGGGTGCCAGACCATAGATTGATGGACTCAGCACACCCGAACTGGTGCCGAGCGAGGAGCGACCGAGCGTGAACGACCGAACACTGGAAGGATCAGGGCGAGCGTCGGCTCTGGCGGCGAGGTTGCGGCTGCTCCAAGCGGAGCTCGCGGATCGCCCTGCGGAGGTGCGTGCGCAGGAGCTTCGGGGCGAGATCGATCGTGCGTCGCAGGGGCTGAGTGCCGATCAGCGATCGTCGCTGATGGAGACGCTGGCGGAGCAGTTCCCGCGGTCGGCGACGGATGGTGCCGTTGCGCCGCGAGCAAGTGGCGCCCCCGTGGCGGTACCGAAGCCGCCGCCACCGGCCGGGCCCGCAGATACCCCGAAGCTGGCCGAGGAGATCGCGGCGCTCTGGCCGATGCTGACCGAAGACTTGCGGCAGCGCGTGCGCGCGGCGCTGGGGCCGGTGATGCCGGCGCCCGCGGCGGGCGGCGATGTTCGTGCGCCGGAGTGGCGCAAGCAGCTCGGGTTGAACGCTGATGATCCGGTTGACCCGGCGCGGGCGATCGAGCTTGGGCTGGCGCTGATGACGCTGTCGGTGAACATCGATCGCGTGGTCTGCGGCGTGTGGAAGGACACAAACACCGGCGGTGAGTTCAAGCGGGCGGAGAATCTCAAGACGATCGCCGGGCAGTTCCTGCGTCAGTGGCAGGGGGCCGGCTCGGACAAGATGCAGGCCGAGGTGAACGACCTGCAGCTCCTGCTTTATGCGATCCTCAAGGCCCTGCAACTGTTCCCGACGATGTTCGCCGATCGGCATCTGGCGAGGTTTGATCCCGCGGTCGTCATGGCCAACACCGGGATCGTCGGCGAGCGTGGCACGAGCTGGTTCGGCGATTCCGGCAAGGCGGCGAGCGCCAAGTGCTGGGAGGAGTATCAGCGTTTGATGAAGGACTATGACAAGAACTCGCTGGCCGACGAGGTCAAGGCGATGGTCACCGACGAGGTGTACAAGGTACTGCGGCAGCGGCGGCGGTAAGCACCCACGATCCCAAGGGGCGAGGCCCCAAGAAAGGCACGCATGAGCGTCCTCCAGGTTCACTGGCACGAAGGTCTGTTCCTCCAGCCGCACCACTTGCAGGCACTGCAGCGCCAAGCGCTTGAGCGTGGCTCGATGGACCGGCGATTGCTCTGGGCGTATCCCTATGGCGTGGTCGAAGCGCGAGTCGCGACCGATGCGCTGGACAACATGCAGGTCCGCTTCGAGCGGCTGGTGGTGGTGATGCCCGGCGGGGTGATTCTGGATGTGCCGCACAACGCGGAGCTGCCGGCGCTGGACATCAAGCGGGCGCTGGCGGCCAGCAATGGCTCGATCACGATCAGCCTCGCGCTGCCGGCGTGGCAGGGTGCCCGCGCCAACACGTTGGACCAGACCACCGGCGATGACGCGCGTGTGAAGCGGATGTTCAAGGTTGGCGAGGTGCAGGTGGCCGACGAGAACACCGGCGACAACCTCCAGCCGGTGATGATGCGCAGGCTGAATGCCAGATTGATCACCGAGAACGAGGACCGCACGGAGCTGGAGACGATCCCGGTGTGCCGGATCCTTCGCGGGGCGGGGGAGGAGGCGGGCCAGGCGAAGCTGGACCAGAAGTTCATGCCGCCGTGCTTTGTGACCAGCGGGTCGCCGCTCTTGCGGAAGCTGCTGCGGGATCTGTCTGACGGTGTGGAGGCGGCGCGGAAGGAGCAGGCGTTGCAGCTCAGCAAGAGCGGCTGGTCGCCGGAGAACATCCGCGGCGCGCAGTTTTTGCAGTTGCTGAAGCTGATGACGCTGAACAAGTTCAGCGCGCGACTGCCGGCGATCGCCGCGGCCAGCGCGGGCGTTGGCCAGGGGCAATCGGCGTTTGATTTTTACATGGAGCTTCGGGAGCTGCAGGCGGAACTCGCGGCGATTCACCCGGACCGCGATCCGTTCGATGCGCCGAAGTACGACCACGACAACCCGGGCCCGGTGTTCACGGATCTGGAGGCGCGCATCCGCCAGTTGCTGCGCGACCAGGGCGTGAAGGCCGCGAAGAAGGTGGTGTTCGTGCCCGACGGCGCGGACCTTGTGGCGGATCTGACGGCCGAGGACTTCGGTGCCGTGGACATCCTGCTCGGCGTGCGAACCAAGATGGATCCGAAGGCGCTGAAGATGTTCATCGAGGACAGCGAGCGGTTCAAGATGATGAACTACAAGCAGCGCCGGCTGAAGCTGTTCGGTGTGAAGCTGGAGGAGGAGCGGTATGTCGTGGGTGTGCCGACGCCGCCGGGCCAGCACTACTTCCGGCTGAATCGTGCGCAGAGCGAGGCTCGTTGGAAGACGGTGCAGGAGGAGAAGAAGGTGGCGCTGGTGTGGCCGGAGATGGAGCACTTCGAGTACGAGGAAGTGGCGCTGTTCTTGATCTTCGCGTGAGTCGTGTGAGGTGAACGTGTTTTCCGGTGAGCGCGTCGAGGCCCCGGATGATCGGAGATGGACATGGCCCTGGTTGATCTGTGTGAGCCGCTGTTCCAATATGTCTGCGCGCTGAACCGCCTTGCGCGCGAGGGCGGCAACGTGAGCCAGGGGCAGGTGGAGGCGGAGCTGGAGACGATGCTCGCGGATATCAAGAGCAAGGCCAAGAACAACAGCGGCACCAGCGCCGCGTGGGACGAGAAAGTCGAGTGGGCGCTGATCGCGTTCTGCGACTTCACCGTTCGCGAGAGCAAGCTGCCCTACGCGGGGCGCTGGCGTGGCCTGGGGCCCAAGCGTGGGAACTTGGTGCTCGACGAGCAGTTCTTTGACCTGCTGAACGAGGCGCTTCGCGAGACGGGCGAGTCGGCGATCCAGCGTCTGGCAGTCTTCTACACGATCCTGGGCCTGGGTTTTACAGGCATGCACGCCGGGCAGCCAGACAAGATCTCGACCGAGATCCGCGCGAAGATGCGGGAGCTGTACGCTCGCATCGGCGGGAACGTCTCGGGCGATGGCTCGCAGCGGATCTGCCCGCAGGCGTACGAGAAGGTGGACCAGCGCACGCTGGAGCTCTCGACGGGCTCGTGGCTGGTGCCGCTGGCGATTGTGTTTTGTGTGCTGTCGCTGAGCCTGCTGGCGGTGAACGTGGTGGTGTACCGCACGAACCGGGCGATCCTGGGCGAGCAGGTGAACGCGATCAACGAGCACCACGCGAAGCTGATCGAGGCCGACAAGAAGACGAACTGAGCACGGACGCGGGGCGCGGGCGCTGGCCCGCACCGCACGGACAACGACGAGTACCCGTCACGCCCGAGCGCGACGATTGATGAAGGATGGACGTATGAAGTTCTTTGCAAACATGCCGCTGGCGCTGAAGGTCGGCTTGATCGTCGGGCTGGTGGGGTTGATCGTGGTGCTCAGCGTGCTGCTGCGCGAGCATCTGCTGGTCGTTCTGATCATCCTGGCGATCGGCGGCGCGATCGCGATCGGTGCGCTGCTGGTGTACTCGCTGATCAAGAAGCAGCGTGAGAAGCGTCAGGGCGACGCGTTCGGTGAGGGGCTGAAGCAGACCGCGAGAAACAACCCGCAGGCGATCGCGTCGGACAAGGCCCGCAAGGCGCGCCTGGACGATCTGGCCCACGTGTTCGAAGAGGGCGTGAGCAAGTACCGCGCCGCGGGCAAGAACGTGTACAGCCTGCCCTGGTACCTGCTGGTGGGCCCGCCGGGCTCGGGCAAGACCGAGGCGATGCGCCACAGCTCGATCGGGTTCCCGCCGGGCTTGCAAGACCCGCTGCAGGGCACCGGCGGCACGCTGAGCATGCACTGGTGGTTCACGAACACCGCGGTCGTGCTCGACACCGCCGGCCGGTTGTTCATGAGCGAGGGCGCGGGCGCAAACGACAACAGTGAGTGGAAAGAGTTCCTGAAGATCCTCAAGCGGGCACGCCCGAAGTGCCCGGTCAACGGCATGCTGCTGGCGGTGGACGTCGAGACGCTGCTGAAGGACAACGCCGAGCAGATTGAGAAGAAGGCGGGGCTCATCGCGCGCCAGCTTGATGCGATCCAGCGCGTGCTGGATGTTCGATTCCCCGTCTTCGTGCTCGTCACCAAGTGCGACCGCATCGTCGGCTTCCGCGAGTTCTTTGAGACGATGACCGACCCGCAGGCGGCGCATCAGATGCTCGGCTGGAGCAATCCCGCGGACCTTGACGATGCGTTCAGCCCCGACGCGGTCGAGCAGCACCTGGGTGTGGTGCGCGAGGCACTGGTGAAGCGCCGGCGGTTCCTGATTCTGGATCCTGTCCACACCGACGATCCCTCGGCGCGCCGCACGGATCAGGTGGACTCGATGTTCGCGTTCCCGGATAGCTTGCAGGCGATCGGCCCGCGCCTGCGCCGGTTCATGGAGCTGATCTTCGTCGCTGGCGAGTGGTCGCCCAAGCCGCTATTCCTGCGCGGGATTTACTTCACCAGTTCGCTGCAGGAGGGTCGAGCGCTGGACGAGGCGTTGGCCAAGGCGATGGGCTGCTCGCTTGACGATTTGCCGGGCGATGCGGTGCCGCGCAAGGACAAGAGCTTCTTCCTGCGTGACGTGTTCACGGGCAAGGTCTTCCGCGAGAAGGGGCTGGTGACGAACGCGGCGAACGTCAGCAAATCTCAGCGTGCGAGCCGCGCGCTGCTGCTGGGCTCGGGCATCGGTTTCGCGGCGATCCTGATCGGCCTCACGTTCCTGGGTGGCTGGAGCCTGCGCGAGACGGTGACCAAGCCGCTGTCGTCATGGCGGACGCTGGCGACGGTGTACAAGGGCGTCGAGAATCCGGCGTCGCTGGACGGCGGCAAGAACCCGGTCTCGATCGTGCGAATGGGCGAGGCGGGGCGGGCGTACTCCGGGCTTGAGAAGATCAACGACGAGTTGGATGAGCGGCGCGCGGAGTTCGCGGTCAAGAGCTTTGAGGAGATGCGAAACCCGCTGAACCCGCCGCTGGTGTTCCGGCCGATCGCGTTCCTGCTCGGTGATAGCAACACGCTGAGCGATGAGCGCATGAGTGCGCACCGGGCGGTGCTGGAATCCTCGGTGCTGGTGCCGCTGGTTCGCAGCGCGAGGGAGGCCCTGGCGCAGCGTGAGACGTGGGCGCTGGCGAGCGATCCGAAGGCGACGCTGTCGCCCGAGGAGTCTCGACGGCTCGACGGCCTGCGCAAGCATCGTGAGGAGATCGCGGTCAGGGCGCTGGCGCAGTTGGTGCGTTTGGAGACGCTCGCAGCCGGCGACCGCCTGCCACATCTCGCGCAGCTCCTGGGGGCCGGGCTTCGGACCTTTCGTCTT
>JAIEQQ010000583.1 GCA_019747615.1 Phycisphaerales bacterium | reverse complement strand
CGCCCCCGGCACCGCGATCGCGATGAACCCGAACGCCGCCGACTTCGCGGGGTTTGATCCCTCGGTCTTCGGCCGCATCGACAGCGGCGATGTCCCCGCCGCCGTCGTCGGCATTCGCCAGTTTGATTTCCTCGGCTACACCTTCGGCGTCGCCGAAAACGCCTATGCCCTGATCCTGCTCATCGCGTTCGTCGCCGGCGTGCTGATGAACTTCACACCCTGCGTCTTGCCCGTCGTCCCGATCAAGATCATCTCCATCCAGAACCACGCCAAGACGCCCAGCAAGATGCTCACCTTCGGCCTGGTCTATTGCCTGGGCATCATCGCGATGTACGGCGTCCTGGGGCTCCTCGCCTTCGGCGTCATCACCGGCGGCCAGAAGTTTGACTGGGGCCAGATCTTCACCGTCTGGTGGTTCGTCGTCGCCATGTCCCTGATCGTCGGCATCATGGGCATCGGCATGATGGGCGTCTTCACGATCAACCTCCCCAGCGCCGTCTACTCCGTCAACCCCACCGGCGACTCGCTCACCGGCAACTTCATCGGCGGCGTGCTCACCGGCATCCTCGCGGTCCCCTGCACCGGCCCGCTCTTGGGCGCAACGCTGGCCTGGATCCTCACGCAGCCGGCGTGGATCGGCTTCGGCGTCTTCCTCCTCATGGGCGTCGGCATGGCGGCGCCCTACATGCTCCTCATCAGCTTCCCCAAGCTCCTAGCCAAGATGCCCCGCGGCGGGCCGGGCAGCGAGCTGCTCAAACAAGTCATGGGCGGCCTCATGGTCGCGGTCGCCGCGTTCCTGGCCGGGAACCTCACCAGCGCCGCGTGGCCCTGGTTCGTCGTCGGTGCGATCGCCATCGCCTCGTGCGTGTGGCTCATCATCAAGGGCGTTCGCACGCTCCGCACCGCGACAGGCCGCTCGGCCGCGGTGGCGATGGGCTTGCTGGGCGTGCTGGCCTTCGGCGGTATGACCTACTCGCTCACCAAGCCCCCGCCAATCGCGTGGCGGACGTTCATCAGCGTCAGCGACGACGTCATCACTCAGGCCATCGAGTCCGAGGTGAAGTCCGGGCGAACCGTTGTCGTGGATTTCACCGCCAAGTGGTGCACCAACTGCCACGTCATCGAGAAGAACATCATCTACGCCGAGGAGAGCCTCGTCGCCCTCCGTCGCCCCGACGTGGTGGCGTTCAAGGTGGACCTCACGCCGGCGGGAGACAACGGTTGGGGCGTCGTCCGCCAAATTTCCGGCGGCGGCGGCATCCCCCTCTTTGCCGTCTTCGGCCCCAAGGTCGACAAGCCGATCTATTTCCAGTCCTTCTTCAAACCCAGTGACCTCGTCGCCGCGATCGACAAGGCCAGCGGCACGACCACCGCCAGCCTTGTGAAGCAGGCCGCCGATCGTGCCAGCCGATAACGATCGGTCGTGACCTCACGGCTCGGGGTCCGATGGCTGATGGCTGACCGCTGGCGGCTGGCGGCTGCCAAAAAGTTGACCCGCCCGCGTTCGGCGCGTATCTTTCTTCCCACCTAGCCGGTCACCAGCCGGCGGGGCGACAAGTCGGTTGCGGGCGTAGCTCAGTGGTAGAGCATCACGTTGCCAACGTGAGGGTCGAGGGTTCAAGTCCCTTCGCCCGCTTTCGAACAAGACGGCCTCCGTGAAAGCCCTTCGCTTTCACCGAGACCGTCTTGTTTGTTTTTGACGGTGGCGGCAATCGGGAATCGGGAATCAAGGCAGCGGCAATCGGGATTCGGCAATCGGCAATCGTGGAAACCAGAGGACGGGAACAAGGGATCGGGTTCAACTTGCTGCTTTGCTGCTTTGCTGCTGTGCTGCTTTGAGCTTCGAGCTTTGAGCTTCGCCCCAAGCATCCTCGCTCAGCTTCACCCCCCGCCGCCCCATCACCACCCGCTCCAGCCCTTCCAGATCGCGTTTGATCGTCGCCCCCGTGAGCTCGCCCCGCTCGGTCGCGTACGCGAGCATCGCGCCGCTCGTACACACCGCCAGCTCAACCATCAGCAGCCCGCCGGGCTTCAGCAGTGCCGGGCCGTCGCGGATGATCGGCGCGACGAGGTCCACGCCCTCGGGCCCGCCGCGCAGGGCCAGCTCGGGCTCATAGTCGCGCACGTTCGCGGGCACATCACCCCACTCGTGATCCGGGATGTACGGCGGATTGCTCACCAGCACATCAACACCCCCTGGCGCGACCCGCGGCAGTGCATCGGCCAGCGGCTCCAAAAGATTGCCCTGATAAAACTCGATCCGCTCGTGAACGCCGTGGCGCTGCGCGTTCATCGCCGCGATCTCCAGCGCGTCGGCCGAAACATCCGTCGCGATGATCCGCGCCGCCGGCAGGTTTTTGGCCAGCGCGATCGCGATGCATCCCGAGCCGGTGCAGACATCGGCGATGATGAAGCCCTGCCCAACCACGCCGCGCCGGGCCCGCGACTCGGCCAGCAACCGCCGCTCGGCCTCGACGCGATGGCGCTCGATCTCACGCTCGTCGTCAGTCTCGATCGGTTCGTCGCCCGAGGCGCTCGCGCCGTGTGTCGAGCTCGCGCCGCCCGTCGCCGAAGCATCGATCGCGCTGCGCCCCGCAACGACCGCGGCGGGCAGTGCGTTATGAAACCCGCTCGGCGCGCCATCGCGCTCGCTCCGCCGCACGTGCTGGATCACCTCTTCAACGATCATCTCTGTACACGGGCGCGGGATCAGCACGCGATTGTCCACGTGCAATCGCAGCCCGAAAAACCACGCCTCGCCCACAAGATACTGCACCGGCTCCTGCCGCAGCGCCCGCGCCACCAGCGACCGCAGCACCTGAAGCTCATCAGCGCTCGCGACACGATCAGACTGTGTGAAGAGCGAGAGCCGATCCAGCGCCATCACGTGCCCGAGCAGCACCTCGGCGCACAATCGCGCCGAGTCGATCTGCTTCTCCTGGAACGCGCGCTGCATCCACGCCAGCAGGCGCCGCACCGTCCAAGCTTCCGGTTGCGTTTCGACCATGATCGGAGCGTAGTGCGCCGCCCGCACATGGCGAGCCCACTGCCCGCGCAAGCTCGCCAAGCGCCGAACCCCCAAACCCCGCAACGCTCCCTTTCCGCTCACGCGCGGAACTGATCATCATCCTCAGGCCCGTTGCCAAGCGAGATCAGCAGTTGCTGCAGCGACTCGGGCATCCCGTCGATCTCCACCTGCCGGTCACGCAGCCGGTACGAGATCTCGCTCATGCCCTCGCGATCGGCCCACCACACGCGCCGGCTCACCGAGCCCGGTCCCATCGCCTCAAGCTGGTTGGTCATGCCGATAAACAACGCCAGACTCTGCATCGCCTCGGCGCCGTCAAACGGCAACGCCATCAGCACGCTCCGCGTCGGCACGCTGACAAACCCGCCGTAGACCCCCGTCGCCTCCGGCACACTCTCCATCGCGTGGATCAGCGACGCGACATAGATCGACGAGCCCGACAGCAGACGGATCGGCGACGAGCGATCGCCCATCAGCCGCGAGTCCGCCCTGGCCATCCGCGGCGTGTTCTCCATCGCCGCCGCCCACACCTCGTCGTCACTGGCGCCCCATGCCGCCGCTTCCTTCCGCTGCAAACTCCGGCACGTCTCCGGGAAATCAACAACGACGATCGTCACCAGCCCCGGCACCTCGCGCCGCGCGACGGACTCGCGCTGCACGTCCTCGGGCAGGTGAGACTGATCGAACACGCGCAGCACCAGGTGCTCACGCGCCGACGCCAGCGAAGCCAGCCGCTCGCTATACCGCTGCTCCGTTTCCGGCGCCCGCCGCACCGAATCAAAGTGCGCCGCCACCATCCCCGCCCACTCCTCGCGGGGCGTTCCGGCGCACACCTGCATCAGGTTCCACAAACCGAAGCGGTGCAGCTTCCCCGACCCGCGCCACATCCCCGCGCCCGCCCCGTCCGCCTTGGACCGCCGCACGCCGGCGCCGGCTCCAACGCCGCCGCCGGACCCGCCGTCGCTCTCGTCGGTCGCATCATCGCTGGCGAACGCCGGATCCGCCGCGACAACGCGGCCGTCCTCGAGCTTCGAAGGCACCTTGCGCAGCGAGAAGTACCGATAGACCAGCGCCACGAAGTCATTGAGCTGCTCGACGTTTTCCAGCGGCGCCGCCCAGCCGGGGAGTTCCTCAAACCGCGTTGCCTTTTCGTCGGGTACGAAGCGATCGTCGCTGTCGCCCGCGCCTCCGGACTGCACGTGTGCCGAGATCGGCGCCGGCACCTCCGCATTCCCCGTCGAGCTCGCAGCCACGCCCGCCGTCGCGGCCACCGACGAAGGCCGGACAAGCGAGCCGCGATCGGGCGAGCTCGGCGCATTCAGCGCCGCGTCGTGCTTCGCGGGTGATTCGCCGCCGCCGAACAGCTTTCGGATGAACGACCACATGGCCGGAGTCTATGACAACGGCGCGAGGGCCGCGCCCGCGATCGCGCTCACTCTTCAAACCAGTTGGTGCCGATGCCAGAGTCGGCCTTCAGCGGCACGCTCAGCGTCATCGCGCTCTCCATGCGCTCGACGATCACACGCTGAGCGTCCTGCGCCAGCGGCGTCGGGCATTCGAAGACCAGCTCGTCATGGATCTGCAGCAGCATCTTGACCCCGCGCAGCGCCGGCTGGCGAGCTCCGATGCGAGCGTGCAGGTCAACCATCGCCAGCTTGATGAGGTCCGCCGCGGAGCCTTGCACGACGCTGTTGATCGCGGTGCGCTCAGCGAAGGCGCGCCGCGCCGGCACGTTGCTCTCGATCTCGGGGATCGGCCGTCGCCGTTTGAGCATCGTCTCGACATACCCGGTGCTGCGCGCCTGCACGACGCACTCTTGCAGGAACGTGGTGATCCCGGCGAAGCGGCGCTTGTAGCCATCGATGATCTTCGTCGCCTCGTCATTGGAGACGCCCAAGCGGCGTGCCAGCCCGAACGGCGTGATGCCGTAGACGATGCCGAAGTTGACCATCTTCGCCCCGTCGCGCTGCGCTTTGGTCACCTGATCCAGCGGCACCTTGTTGATCTGCGCCGCGACGGCGCTGTGGATGTCCTGCCCGGTCAAAAACGCCTCGATCAGCGCCGGATCTCGCGACAGGTGCGCCAGCAATCGCAGCTCGATCTGCGAATAGTCCGCCGAGATCAGGACGCTGCCCGCGCCCGCGACGAACGCGCGCCGGATCTCGCGCCCCACCTCGGTACGGATCGGGATGTTCTGCAGGTTCGGATCGCTGCTGCTGAGGCGCCCGGTCGCCGCGACCGTCTGGTTGAAGCTCGCGTGGATGCGCCCGGTCCGCGGATTGATCGCGTCCTTGAGCGCACCGAGATACGTGCCCGTGAGCTTGGTGAGCTGGCGATAGTCCACGATCAAACGCGGGATCGGGCTTGAAACCCTCGCATCCTCCGCCAGCGTTTCGAGCACTTCAACATCGGTGCTCCTGCCCGTCTTGGTTTTCTTGACAGGCTTCAGCCCCAGACCCGGCTCGACATCGCTCGGCTTGTTGAACAGCACACCGGCGAGCTGCTTCGGCGAGTCCGGGTTGAACGGCCGCCCGATCGTCTGCATCGCCGACTCGTCGATCTCGCCCTTGATCGAGCGGATCTTGATCTCCAGCCGCTCGCGCTGCCGGTCCAGCTCCGCAGCATCAACGGTGATCCCATTGTGCTCCAGCGTCACCAGCACCTCCACCAGCGGCATCTCCACGTCGCGAAACAGACTCCCAAGCCCCATCGCCTCGATCTGCGGCGTCATCGCCTCCATCAACCTCAGCGACACATCCGCGTCCTCCGCGGAGTACGTCGTCGCCAGCTCGAGCGGCACCGTGTCAAAAGTCCGCTGATTCACGCCGCTGCCGATCAACTCATCGATCGAGATGTTCGTATGCCCCAGCAACGCCAGCGCCAGCGCATTCATCGAGTGCGACGATCGCGACGCGTCGATCACGTAACTGGCCACCATCGAGTCAATCCCGCGAGCCCCGATCCCCCCGACCTGAACCCCCGCGCACGCCAGCACCAGAATGTCGAACTTCAGGTTGTGCCCGCACTTGGCCCGCGCCGGGTCTTCAAGCAGCGGCCGCAGTGCCTCCAGCACATTCGACTCATCCAGATGCGCCGCCGGCTCCGGCGATCGCACAGGCACATACCACCCCGTGCCCGCTTTCGTTGAAAACGAAATGCCGCAGAGCTTGCAGATCATCGGCGAGAGACCGGTCGTCTCGGTGTCAAACGCGAAGATCTTCGCGCTCTTCAGCTCCCGCACCAGTTCGTCCAAATCGTCGCGCGTCCGCACGCACCGATACACGCCCCGCGTCGACGCGCCCGCCTCGCCAATCGCTCGTACCGGCTCCCCATCGCCGCCCGCGCTGGCTTCACCCGCTTCATCACCCTGCCCAAAGAGCCCCGGCCCATCGAACAACGACGGTCCAGCCTTCGCGCTCCGGGCTTTGGGCTTCGCCAGCGTCGGCGCGCCGGTCCCGCTCAGCGGCACTCGCTCGCCGGGCACCGTCGCGATCGATGGCGGCCCGCTTTGAGAGACCGGCTCACCCAGCAGCCGCTTCACCTCGTCCTGATACCGGTTGAACCCCAGCTCTCGCAGCACCGGCAGCCACTCGCTCAGCTTCAGTCGACCGGTCTCCATCTCCGCAAGCGTCACGCTCAGCGGCACATCATGCCGCAGCTCGATCAGCTTCTTCGATAGCGGCAGCGCATCGGCCGCCGCGATGATCTTCTCGCCCCGCTTGCCCTTGATCAGCCCCAGTCGCGCCGCGGCGAGCACCTTATCGATCGTGCCGTGCTCCGCAATCAACTCCGCCGCGGTCTTGGGGCCAACGCCCTCAACGCCCGGCACGTTGTCCGAGGTATCGCCCATGAGCGTGAGCATGTCCACAACCTGCGACGGCGTGATGCCCGTCTCATCCTTCAGTGTGCCCGCCGAGATGATCTGATCGGTATGGATGTCAAAGAGCTCAACCACGCCCCGTGCCCCCCCAACGCCGCCGCCGCCATCATCCAGCAACTGCTTCAGATCCTTGTCCTTGCTGACGATGCGGATGTTCAGCCCGGGGTTGTCCGCGCGCAGCCGCGTGACGAGCGTCGCGATGCAGTCGTCGGCCTCAAAGCCCTCAACGCCGACGATCGGCATCCCGGTATCACCCAGCAGCTTCAAGCACCGCTCGACCTGCGGGAACAGATCCACCGGCGCCGGCGTGCGATTGGCCTTGTACTGCGGGTACAGCTCGCTGCGAAACGTCTCGCGATCGCCGCTCTTGTCGATCGTCATCACGATGTGGCTCGGCGGCCCGCCGATGTTCCCCTCGCCCCGCAGCAGCTTCAGCATCATGCCGATGAAGCCAAACGACATGTTCGTCGGCTCTTTGGTCACCGGCGAGGTCATGGGCGTCCGAATCGCGTGATACGCGCGAAAGAACTGGGCATAGCCGTCGATGATGTAGAGCGTTGGCACGGGGGGTGTTCCAAATTGCCAAATGTTCAAATGGCCAAATGGCCAAATCGGAATGAGTGGGAGGGAGGGTAGGGGGACGGGGCGGGCGCATTGCGTGAGGACGATGCTCGAAGGCCAAAGCAGCAAAGCTCAAAGCAGCAAAGCAGCGAAGCTCAAATTGAACCGGACCATCGGAAGGGTTGGGCCAGCCTCGCTGCTGACTTCGCCTTGCTGTTGCCGAGACGCGCCGTCGATGCGTCTTCCCCGCCGCGGCCGGTCTTGATTTGCTGATTTGCTGCTTTGCTGCTTTGAGCTTTCGCTCCTAGCCTCCGCCATGATCGACATGCAGACTTCATCCGCCGCCACCCGCCCGCTCAAAGCCGCGCGTCTGCGGGCGCTCCCGGCGTTTCTGTTCAACGAGATCGACAACCTCAAGCGTGCCGCGATCGCTTCGGGCCAGGACGTCATCAACCTCGGCGTCGGCGACCCCGATCAGCCCACGCCCGGCTTCATCATCGATGCGATGGACAAAGCCATGCGCATCCCCGCGAATCACCAATACCCGGATTGCTGGGGCACCAAGCAGCTCCTCACCAGCGCCGCCAACTACATGCGCACGCGCTTCGGCGTCAGCGTCGATCCGCACAAGAACATCCTCGTCACCATCGGCGGCAAAGACGGCATCGCCCACCTGCCGCTGGCGCTGCTGGATCCCGGCGACGGCGCGATCGTCTTCACGCCCGCGTACCCGGTCTACGCCTCCGCCACCATCCTCGCCGGCGGCGTCGTGCACGCGATCCCCGCCAGCGCCGACAGCGGTTGGCTGCCGGATTTCCATTCCGGCCCGACGCTCGAGGCCCTCAACCACGCCGGCCCGCGCAGCCGCGTGCTCTGGATGAACTACCCCGGCAACCCCTCGGGCGCAACCGCCTCGCCCGCGCTCTACCGCGACGCACTGAACTTCGCCCAGCGCCACGACCTCACCGTCGCCAGCGACCTGGCCTACAGCGAACTCTACCTCAACAACGACCCCGCGTGCATCCCTTCGATCTGGCAGCCCGATATCGGCACCGACATCCGCACCACCCGCGCCATCGAGTTCCACTCGCTCAGCAAGACCTTCAACATGACCGGCTGGCGCGTCGGCTTCGCCGTCGGCCACGAGGACGTGATCAACGCCCTGCGCCAAGTGAAAGACAACGTAGACTCCGGCGTCTTCAACGCCATCCAAGCCGCCGCCGCGGCCGCGCTCGACCGCTTCAACGACCCGGAAATCAACGCCATCCGCACCCGTTACGCCGAGCGCTCCGCGATCGTCTGCGACGCGCTCAGCCGCATCACCACCGTCACCCCGCCGCGAGCCGGCATCTTCGTCTGGGCCAGCTGCCCGATCGACTCACAGACTGGCCGCCCGATGAACTCATGGACGTTCTCTAAGAAACTCATCGAAGAAGCCGCGGTCGTCACGGTCCCCGGCGCGGGCTTCGGCGAGACCAGCGCCGACTGGTTCCGGGTTGGTCTAACGCGAGAGACATCACGCATCGGCGAGGCGATGGGACGAATCGCGAGCCTGCGCTTCTGATCCTGCGCCCAGCAAATGCTCCCCCAACCGATGCGCAAACGCAATCGCCGTGAACGTCACGTTCGCGTTGCTGTTCGTCCGAAACGTGCTCGCCCCGCCCACATACAGATTGCTCGTGCCGAACACGCGCAGGTCCTTGTCCACGACGCCCTCGCGATCGTTCTCGCCCATCACCGCGCCGCCGGTCTGGTGGATCGTGTCGTGCAGCGTGAGCAGGAACTCGGGCTTCTGCGCGATCAGGTCTGGGTAGATGTCCAGTTTCGCAAGCCCCGCCTGCCGCAGCGCGCCGTCCACCTGCTCGGCGAACGTCTTCAGCGATGCCAGCTCCTCGCCCTCCACCCGCCAATCCAGCACCACGCGCGCCAGCCCATACCGATCGCGGTTCTTCGTGTCGATCGTGATCCGGCTCTTCTCTGTCACCTGCTGCTCGGCCTGCACCGACAGCAACACCCTTGAAGTACTCGGCACAAACACCCGGTGATCCACCATGTACCGCCACATCAGCGGCGGCAGATACCTCGCCCCCGCGATCGCGCTCCGCACAAAGTCGCCAAGCCCCGAGACCTTCCGCCCGAACACCGCCGCGCGCAGAAACTGCTTCAGATACACCAAGTGCTCGCTCGCGGCGGACTCAAACGCGCAAATCCCCTGAATGTTCAACACCCGCTGCCGCCCCTGCGCCTCGTTCGTCCAGCGGATCTTGGGCTGATACTTCTGCCCCGCATGCACGATCGTGCAGAACGTATTGAAGAACGCCTTCGTGTTCTGCGGCACGATCGTTGCGATCGGCCCGCCCAAATGATCCTGAAACCACGCGCCGAGCATCGGGTTCCCGCGCCACGGGCACGGGCGCGATTCATCCGCCGCCTCGTTCATCAGCAGCCGCGCGTTCTCAACCGTCCCCGCGCCGAGCACAAACGAGTCGCCCTCGATCTGCTCCGCCTGTCCGCGCTCATCCACCACACGAACCGCCCTCACCCGCCCCGCGGCCGTCGTGAACCCAACGCACGTGTGCCCGATCAAGAGCTCGATCTTCGGATCGCTCTCGATCTGCTTGGCAAAGACCTCCGCAAAGTTCGGCACGCGCATCCAGCGCGTCAAAAACACCTCAAGGTCCGCGCCGAGATTCGGCGGCTTGGATGAGATGCCACGCCAGATGAAATCGTCGCGCGTCGCCTGCTCTTCGATCCCCAGGTGCGCATACGCCTTGGCGTAAAACGGCTTGATCTCCGCGTGCGATACCGGCCACTTTGAGCCCGGCAGCCACGCCCGCCCGTCAAAGTCCGCCGCTTGAAACTCGACGAGCTGCCCGCCCCACAGATTCGTGGTGCCGCCGAGGCTCCGGCTTCGCCCGATCTTCACACCCGAGTGCTCGCGCCCGATCGATTCAAACGACCCCGCCTCAAAGCTCCCCAGGTGCGGCTGGCCGGCCTCGATCACCACCACGTCGCGCCCGGCCTTGGCCAGCACGCTCGCCAAATACAGCCCCACCGCCCCCGAGCCAATCACCACCACGCGCTTCGGAGCGTCCGACAACGGCTTGAGTTGAGCAACACTGGCCACACGCATTCGAACACGCCTTTCGTTGACCACCACTCACATGCGCCGCCCGACTCCGCTTCCGATTCCCGCCAACCAACCGCCTCGATCTCCACCCGCGCTCATCGCCGCCGCGAGCACGACGCGTGGACGAATGCCAACCGGGCCACCCGGCCGCTCGCGGCGGGCAGGGTATTCTTCGGTCATCGGCCCATCCATCGTCGCCAATCGCGTGCGCGTCATAGCGCGTCCCGCCAAATCAGCATCCATCTGAACCGCGTGCCCCTCCCAGCCACCCCAACCAGCTCGCCCCTCGCCGCCGCGCCCGCCGCTCCGACGGGCACCGCCCCCTCGCGCCGCATCCGCGTCATGTCCTCGCTGGTCGCCAGCACGATCGCCGCCGGCGAGGTCGTCGAGCGTCCCGCGTCGGTCGTCAAGGAACTCGTCGAAAACGCCATCGACGCCGGCGCTACCCGCATCTCCATCGATCTCGAACAAGGCGGCATCGAGCTCGTCCGCATCACCGACGACGGCCACGGCATCCCCGAAGCCGACCTCCACCTCGCCCTCGCCCCGCACGCCACCAGCAAGATCACCGCCACCGAAGACCTCGATCAGATCGCCACCCTCGGCTTCCGAGGCGAGGCCCTCGCCTCAATCACCAGCGTCTCCCGCATCACCCTCCGCAGCCGCACGCTCGCGCAGCCCGCCGCTGCGGAAGTCTCCGCCGAGGGTGACCAGGTCTCGCCACCAAGGCCAAGCTCCGGCCCGCTGGGCACATCGATCACGGTGCGAAACCTCTTCTTCAACACGCCCGCCCGCCGCAAGTTCCTTCGCACGCCCAGCACCGAGCAGGGCCGCTGTGTTGAGGTCGTCCGTCAACTGGCCATGAGCCACCCGGCCCTCGGCTTCCAACTCACCACCGACGGCCGCACCTCGCTCGACCTCCCGCCCGGGCAAACGCCCACCGCCCGCTGCCTCGACATCCTCGGCACCGAACTGGCCTCAGAACTCATCGAAACCGCGATCGACCCCGCGCTCAACAGCCCACTGGCCTCGCGATCAAACGTCAGCGTCTGGGCCCTCGTCGGTCGCCCGTCGCTCGCTCGCGCGACCGCCGCGGGTCAGTTCATCTTCGTCAACGGCCGCGCCGTGCGCGATCGCACACTCCAGCACGCCGTCAAAGAAGCCTACCGCGGCCTCATCGAGCCCGGCCGCTACCCCACCTGCGTCGTGATGATCGACCTGCCGCCGACCGCCGTGGACGTGAACGTGCATCCCGCAAAGGCGGAAGTGCGCTTCCGCGATTCATCGTCGGTGCATCAGACGGTGCTGCACACGATCCGTCGCGCACTGCAAAGTGCGGACCTCACACCGAGCGTTGGCTCGGGCTCGTCCAGTTGGAGTGGAGGAGTCGGCGGTGCTGGCTCGGGCTTCAACGCATCGCCGCACGCGGGCATCGCGCCCGACGCTGCCGCCGGGGCTTCGGGCTTGCTACCGGCCTCGCCATTTCAGTCGCCGGCGCGCGTGGTGAATCCCGCCGCGTTCGCCGAGCACTTCCGCCGCGTCATGCCCGGCGCGCCGCAATGGAAAGTCGATTTCAGCGACCTTCGCGCCGCGACCTCCGGCGCTTCACCTGCGGGCACTGCATCTGGCGAGGCGTTTGGTCAGTCATCTTCAGCATCGGCCCCGCATGGCTCGCCGGGCGTCGGTGCCAATGCTGACGCAGCATTCGGCAACGCAGCCGCAGCCCCGCTGGGCACCGGCGCCGCAACGTCCGGGGCCGCCGCGAGCGCAGGGGGGGGCGGTCTGCAACCCGGCGACCTGCTCGACGCTTCACCAACCTCGCCCGCGCTGCAGATCCACAACTCATTCCTCGTCACGCAGGACCAGCAAGGAATCCTGATCATCGATCAGCACGCGCTGCACGAGCGCGTGATGTTCGAGAAGCTCCTGGCGCGCCTCCAGATGGGCAGCGGCCCAAGCGCCGATCCCTCACTGCCCATCGACGGCGCCAGAGCCAGCGGCACGCTCGAGAGCCAGCGCATGCTCGTGCCCGCAGTGATCGAGGCCTCTCCCAGACAGGTTGAAGCGCTGGACTCACTCCGACCACTCTTGAAGCGCCTGGGCATCGAGGCCGAGCCCATGGGCCCCACGAGCATCGCGATCCACGCGTTCTCATCGTTCCTCTTCGAACGCAACGTGGACGCCGCGCCCTTCATGGCCGAACTGCTCGACCGCGCGATCGAAGAAAGCTGGGGCGCAGCGCCGCAATCGCCTGACGCCCAATGCGGAGCCCCGCTCGCCGAAGAGGCCGCGCTGCACGAAGTGCTTGACATGATGGCCTGCAAAGCCGCGATCAAAGCCGGCGACCGACTGAGCGACCTTGAACTCAGCGAACTGCTCGCCCTCCGCGAGCGCATCGAACGCGCCAGCAACTGCCCCCACGGCCGCCCCACCAGCATCCGCCTCTCCATCCGCGAACTCGAAAAACGCTTCGGCCGCTCGTGAGCGGTGGGGCCTGCAAATGCCAGCATCGCGGAGATCGCGAAGAGGAGCGGAGATCGCGGTGAAGACCGATCTGAAATTTGAAATTTGAAATTTCAAATGTCAAATTTGAGCTTTGCTGCTTTGCTGCGTTGCTGCTTTGCTGCGTTGCTGCTTCGTCTGCCCAGTGCCCAGTGCCCATTCCCCAGCGCCTCCCCCTTCCC
>JAIEQQ010000495.1 GCA_019747615.1 Phycisphaerales bacterium | reverse complement strand
GGAAGGAGTAATCGCCGAAGGTCGCGTTCGGGCCCTGATTGCCCGGACGAAGCGTGACCTGCGTGACCGCGCCGCCGAAGATGTCGCTGCCGCTGACGGTCCACGCGCCGCCGCCGGCGTTGCTGGACGCCGAGTCGTTGGTCAGCGTGCCGGAGCCGGACCAGGTGCCGGTGTTGATGCTGGTGACCGCGAGCACCTGCTTGTTCGCATCGCCGAAGATATGGGCCGACTCGTTGCCGACGTCATTGAAGTTGCCGTCGGCGTAGAGGAACGCGATCGACAGCGAGTTGATGTTGACCGCGGAGCTGAAGGTGAACGTGATGGACTCGTGCGAGTCGATCTCGCCGTTCACGTTACCGCCGGCGACGCCGACGCCGGTGAAGCCGTTGACGGTCTTGCGAGCAAAGTTCCGCGGCGCGCTGCTGGCGGTGACGGTGATGCCGTCGATCACGAAGACCGCGTTATTGGTGTTGGTGGGAAGTTGCGACTCAAGCAGGATCCCGGCGTTAGCCGAGGCGGCGAGCGTGAGCGCGGACAGTGCAACGATCGATGACAGGCGGACCATTTCTCTCTCTCCTTTGAATGTGTGCCGAACCCCGTCGTCCTCGTCGCGCCCTCTTCAACGTGGCGCGACTCGGCGGCGTATGTTCGTTCGTGCCATGCCGGGGACGTCCCGACACTTCGAGCCGTTACCATGCAACCGATGCTTCTGACAATCAAGCCTCGGTGGCTTGTTTTTTGACGTTCGCGGGTATCTGCCCGTGAAGGTGGGCCGATTCGTACATTGGGCACGTCCGATTACTTGCTCGAACGCTTGCGACGGCCCATGCACAGAAGCCCGAGGCCCGCAAGGGCACCAGCGCCAGGAGCCGGGATCACGCCGCTGTACGCGACGATCTGGTCCTGGGCCGTCGCGTGACGAAGTCCGATGAGCGAGAGCGAAGGCTCAGCTTGGAAGCCGCCGGCTGCGACCGCAAAGAGGCTCGCGAGGTTCGTCGCGATGCCGCCGGACAGCGCGCCGCCGTCGGTCTTCTTGGCCTTGAACGCGCCGCTGTTCACGTCGAGGCTCGACAGGCCAACGTTCGAATCAAAGTCTGAGACGATCTCCCAGACCGCGATCTGGAAAGCCGCGGCGAGGTCGTTCGACGCGCCGCTCGCGAACGCGCTGGAGCCCTGAGCCTGATACATGTTCCAGATCGCGTCGGCCTTCGCAGCGCCCATCGGGGCGGTGTCGGGCAACAGGTTGAGCCCGACGATGTCGTACACCTTGAATGTGCTGGTGACCGTCTCGTAGACGTCCGAGCAGAACGTAATCCGCTCGCCGTTCAGCGGGGCATAGATGCCACTGGCACCCTGAATCGTGTGCTTGAGCTGACCCGCAAACACGTTAAAGGTGTTGGTGTCCTGCGTGATCTTGACGTTCGTGCCCTTGCCCTTGCCGGTGTACTTCATGTCAAGCGTGTCGGCGCTGGCGATGGCGTTCAAGCCGGCAACGGCGATCAAGGCGATGGCGATCTTGTGCGTGGAATTCATCGTCTTCTCCAGTGTGAGGTCTTTGGTTGCGGGCGCGATCGCCCGTGGTGTGTCAGTGATCAGCGCGAGCAGAGCCGGGAGGCGGATGCACCGGGATGCCAGCGGGATGGGATCGGGCCCACGTTCGGACGCCCTCTCCTCACCGCTGGCCACCGATCCCATCCCGCCGGCCGCCCGACTCGCGTCGTCACACTCACCATGCCATGCGATCAGCGCCCGGTCGAGCGATCACGCATCACAAGCTCGCTGCGCCACGTCGCGCACGCCGCGCGGGCAAGCGCGGCAAGCGGTGACGGCGCGTGCGCCATCAATCGCGGCAAGATGTCACGCCCATGACGACTCGCAAGCGTCCGAGAAAATCGCCGCCGCGCGAGAGCGCCGCGAAAGCGACAAAGCAGCAAAGCAGCAAAGCAGCAAAACAGCAAAACAGCAAATCGATCCAAACCACGCGAGGCACTGACAACGCCGCGAATCCCTGCCTTCAATTTGAGCTTTGCTGCTTTGCTGATTTGCTGCTTTGAGCGATTCCACTCCGCCACCCTGCCACCCTGCCACTCCCCACCCTCTATCATGCCCAAGTCCCCCCGGAGCACGCACCATGGGCGAAACCACCGCAACAACCGCCTCTCCGGCCGCCAACCACGCGGTCTTCGCCCACCTTCACCTCCACACCGAGTACTCCCTGCTCGACGGCGGCAACCGCGTTGACAAACTCATGGAGCGCATCAAGTCGCTCGGCATGAACAGCGTCGCCTGCACCGACCATGGCAACCTCTTCGGTGCCGTCGCCTTCTACCTCCAGGCCAAAGAGCGCAACCTCAAGCCCATCCTCGGCATCGAGGCCTACGTCGCCCCCGGCGACCGACGCGATCGCACGTACACCGGCGTCTCCGATGGCGGCTACCACCTCGTGCTGCTCGCAGAGAACAACGCCGGCTGGAACAACCTGCTCTATCTCAGCAGCGAGTCGTACCTCACCGGCTTCTACTTCAAGCCCCGCATGGACCGCGAGATCCTGCGCACGCACAACGAGGGCATCATCGCCATCAACGGGCACCTCGGCAGCGAGATCGGCGAACACCTGCTGGAGTATGAGCGCTCCGGCGACTCGCTCTACTGGGACCGCGCCGTGCAGAGCGCCCAGTGGCACGCCGAGACCTTCGCCCCCACCGCCAGCGGCCCGCGCTTCTTCATCGAACTCCAGCACCACGTGCCGGAGCAGAACTCGATCAACAAGCACCTCATCCGCCTGGCCCGCGAACTGAAGCTGCCCCTGGTCTGCGATAACGATGCGCACTACCTCGGCGCCGAATCCCACGACGCCCACGACACGCTCGTGTGCATCTCCACCGGCAAGGGCAAGCTCGACCCCGAGCGCATGCGCTACTCCACTGAGCTCTACGTCAAGAGCCCGGAGCAGATGGAGAAGATCTTCGCCGCCTATGGCGATGCCGGTCGCGAGGCCCTTGAGAACACCTGGACGATCGCCGCCCGCTGCAACGTCGAGTTGCCCTTGGGCCAGAACAACTCGCCGATGGTCCGCGTCAACGTCCCCGAGCCGCGCGAGCTGCCGAAGCTCGAAGATTTCGCTGGCGACCTCGCTTCGTGGTACAGCGCGTACTGCGCCAAGTTCGAAGTCCGCCCGATGCAGAACCCGACGCCCGAGGACATGGCCGCGAGCAAGATCGAGTGCGATCGCGCGCTGCGCCTACTGGCCGAGGGCGGCTTCATCTGGCGCTACGGCAGCATCGAAGGCACCGATGACGCGATCGCCAAACGCACACGCCTGGATCGCGAACTCAAGATTCTCGCGGACAAGAACATCAGCGCGTACTTCCTGATCGTCTGGGATTTCGTCAACTGGGGCCGCCAGCAGGGCATCCCCGCCCTCGCCCGTGGCTCTGGCGTCGGCACCATGGTCGGTTACGCGCTGGGCCTCAGCAACGCCTGCCCCGTCCGCTACGGACTGCTCTTCGAGCGATTCACAGACCCTGATCGCTCAGAGTACCCCGATATCGATATCGACCTCTGCCAGAACGGGCGCGCCCGCGTCATTGATTACGTCCGCAAGAAGTACGGACACGTCGCGCAGATCATCACCTTCGGAACGCTCAAGGCGCGAGCCGCGATCCGCGATGTCGGGCGCGTGCTCGAAATGCCGCTGCCCGATGTTGACAAGGTCGCCAAGCTCGTTCCCGAACAGCTCGGCATCACCATCGACAAGGCGCTCGAAACCGAGCCGGACCTCAAGAAGCTCTACGACGCCGATCCGACCGTGCGCCGCTGCCTGGACAACGCGCGCGCACTGGAGGGCCAAGCACGCCACGCGAGCGTCCACGCCGCAGGTGTCATTGTCGCCACGCGACCGCTCCACGAGATCGTCCCGCTCTACAAATCCAGCGGCGGCAACGACTCAGACATCGTCACGCAATGGGACGGCCCAACCTGCGAGAAGATGGGCCTGCTCAAGATGGACTTCCTGGGCCTCCGCACCGCCAGCGTCATCGAACGCGCCAAGAAGTTGATTCGCGAGGGGCTGGGTGAGGCGGAAATCTGGCGCGCCGTTGGTCGAGGCGAGGAGTTTGAGAAGTGGCAGAGTGGCAAAGTGGCAGAGCGGCAGAGCCAAGACAGGCTTGCGGGGGGCATTGGCGATGAAGGTCAAGACGTTTCGGGATCTCATCGTCTGGCAGCGAGGAATGGACTTGGCGCGGCTGATCTACGTCGCGACGCGGAAGATGCCGCGGGAAGAGGTCTTCGGTCTGACCAGCCAGATGCGCCGCGCCGCGACGTCGATCCCGATGAACATCGCCGAGGGATTCGGAAAGCACACTCGCCCGGAACTCCTTCGCGGGCTGCGATTGGCGACGGGGTCTCTCTTCGAGCTGATGACGGCATGGGAACTGGCGACCTCGATGCAACTGGTCAACCAATCACCGGCAATCTCCGAATCGCTGGCGGAGCTGGATCGACTGATCTCCTCGATGATCCGAAAGCTCGAAGCGAAGCCCGCGAAGTAGAGCGAGCGCTCTCCACTTTGCCACTCCGCCACTCTGCCACTTTGCCACTTCCTCCCCAGCACCCCCTCGATCTCGATCGCCTCGACTTCGCCGACCAACGCGTCTTCGAGATGTTCCGTCGTGGCGACACCACCGGCGTCTTCCAGTTTGAATCCCCCGGCATGCGCCGGCTCCTCATCGAGATGAAGCCCGACCGTCTCGAAGATCTCATCGCCGCCAACGCCCTCTTCCGCCCGGGTCCCATGGACCTCATCCCCGATTACAACCGCCGCAAGCACGGCGAGGACAAAGTCCCCAAGGTCCACTCCATCGTCGATCACTTCACCGCCGAGACCTACGGCGTCATGGTCTATCAAGAACAGGTCATGCAGATCGTCCACGGTCTCGGCGGTATCAAACTCCGCGACGCCTACTCGCTCATTAAGAACATCAGCAAGAAGAAGCACGACAAGATCGAGAAAGAACGCCCCAAGTTCATCGAAGGCTCCGTCAAGCAGGGCCTCACCAAGGACCAGGCCAACGACCTCTTCGAGCTGATCCTGAAGTTCGCCGGCTACGGCTTCAACAAGTCGCACTCCACCGGCTACGCCATCGTCGCGTATCAGACCGCGTACCTCAAGACGTTCTTCCCCAACCAGTACATGGCCGCGTTCCTCACGTTTGAGAGCGCCGCCAGCCAGGCCTCTGAGTGGCTGCCCTACCTCGAAGACTGCAAGAACACCCGCTTCATTGATCCGCTCAGCAACCAGACCATCAAGGTCGGCGTCGAAGTCCGCCCGCCGGATATCAACCTCTCCCACGCCGATTTCGGCGTCGTCTTCCCCGATGGCGAGCCCCGCACCGCCCTCCACGGCCATCTCCGCTTCGGCCTCGGCGGCATCAAGGGCGTCGGCGATAAAGCCATCGAGAGCATCGTCCGCGAACGCGATCAAACCGTCGTGGCGGCGGCAGCCGCGGCGTCCGGCGCTGCGCGACCGGCACCCAAGCCCTTCTCTTCACTCTTTGATCTCTGCGAGCGCGTGCCCGTGGGTGGCAGCGGCGGAAATGCCGGCTCCGTCAACAAAGCCACGCTCGAAGCCCTGATCAAGAGCGGCGCGATGGACTGTCTCCACGAACGTCCCAATCGCTCCGCCATGGTCGCCAGCATCGAGCCGGCGGTCTCCGCCGGCATCAAGGCCCAGGCCGACAAGGCCAGCGGCCAGGGCGCGCTCTTCGGCTTCGGCGGCGACTCCGGCCCCGCCACCTCGCAGCAATCGCTGCTCTCAAAGGTTGCGCCATGGACCGAGACCGAGACACTCTTCAACGAGAAAGAAGCCTTGGGCTTCTACATCTCCAGCCATCCGCTCGATCAATCCAAAGACGTTCTCTCGCGCCTGGCCAACTGCACCACACGCAAGATCCGCGACAAGCAGATCGCCCAGGACATGAAGGTCACTCTTGCCGCGTTGATCACCGGTATCCGCCAGATCGTGACCAAGAACGGCAAGTCCGCCGGCAGCAAAATGGCCGTGGTCAATCTGGAGGACAAAGAGGGCACCATCCAGGGCGTGTGTTTCAGCGATTGCTTCGCGCGTCACCAGAGCGCGATCGTCACCGACGCCATCGTCCTGGTGCTGGGCAAGGTCGATCACTCGCGAGGCGAGCCGCAGCTCATCGTTGATCGATTGGTCTCGCTCGCCGACGCCGCGGAGGTCGCCAAGAAGCTCCGGGTCGTCGTTGACGAAACCCGCCTCAACGGCGGCAGCGCCGACGCGCTGGACCGGGTGAAGTCGCTCGTCTCGGCGCAGATCGCGCTGCGCCCAGACCCCAACGCGCCGCCGCTGGGCCCGACGCTCGCGCTGGAGCTCCAGATCACCACGCAAGATGCCGACGTGCTCGTGGACGCCTCGCGCGTGAAGTTCGCAGTCACGCCCGGCTTCCTCGGCTCACTCTCGCGCGTCGTCGGCGAGCCCAACGTGCAACTCGTCGGCGGCCCAATCGAGATGGAACGACGCGAGCCCAAGCCGTGGGAGCGGAAGAAGTTTGGAAATGCGGAGTAGCCGCCAGCTTTCAGCCAACAGCCGTCAGCTTTGAGCCGACAGTCGACAGTCGACAGTCGGCTGCGTGCTCTGATCCTGTGCGTCTTTAGCCCGAAGGGCTTACAGCCAGTAGCCGGGGCGTGGAGCGAGTCTTCGAGCGACACCCCCGGAAAGCGGCTTCGAGAACTTCTGTACCCCGAAGGGGGACGCGTTCCTCGTTCAACTACGGGCACACCGATGCGGCGCAAGACCGTCAGCTTAAAACCACAGCCACAAGAGTCGAGTATCGCGCAGACAATCGAAAGCCGCGAGCGAAACACCAGCAATCGGCAACCGCCTCCGGCGTTCGCACTTTGCTGCTTTGCTGCTTTGCTGCTTTGCTGCTTTGCTGCTTTGCTGAAGGCTGGCGGCTGAAGGCTGAAGGCTGAAAGCTCCCGGCCAGCGCCTCCTCGATCACTCGCGCGGCAATCCCGGCAGCGTCCGCCCATCCGGCAGCGGCGCCGGCTTCGGCGCGCCGGTGAGATCCACCGTTCCGCCGCCGCTCATCGAAGCGCTCGGGCGATACAGGCCCCAATCGAAGAACACCTCCGGGATCCGCCCCGGCGGCACGTACGACACGCTGCCCGTCACCGTGAACGGCGCGCCCATCAGCCCCGCACGCTCAGCCTGCGGCACCCGGATCGACGCTGGCACGATGAAATCCTGCTCGCCCCGCGCCCGCAGCGTGGATTCGGGCGACCGCGTCACCGTCGCGCTCCGCCCGGCCACCGACACCGTGTACGTCGCCTCGCGCAGCGGCAGCCCATCCTCGCCCGTGTTCGTCGCCCGCACCCGCACCGCCACCACCACCGCCTCCGGCGACGACTCGATCATCGTCGCGTCCATCACTTGCAGCGTCGGCGACGGCGCACACCCGCCCAGCAGCGCGCTCACGCCAGCACTCGCAAACACCATCACCGCCGCGGATCGCCTGTTCACGTGGACCATGCCCCCAGCGTAGCGTGAAACCGCCCCGCCCGCGAGACACCGCGACAACCCTCAAGCCACCACCCTCCCCCGGTTCCTACCGGGGGAGGTGCCGCGCGGCGGAGGGGGCAGGACTTCAAGATACTCGTGATCACAACAATCACTGGAAGCCAAGCCCTGCGTTTCACGTTCGCCGTCCCGCTTCCCCTACAGCTTCTTCATCGCCGCGACCAGCTCATCAATATGCTCGGTCGTGTGCGCCGCGGAGATCTGGCAGCGCAGCCGCGCGTGCCCCTCAGGCACAACCGGATACCCGAACCCGATCACAAACACGCCCAGCTCCAGCAGTCGCTTGCTCATTGCGATCGCCTTGGCGGTGTCGTGAACGATCACCGGGCAGATCGCCGTGGGTGACTCCAGCACGTTGAACCCCGCGTCCTTCATCTTCGCCCGCGCGTACACCACATTGTCCTTCAGCCGCTGCACGCGCTGCGGCTCGCGCAACGTGATCTCGATCGCCTTCTGCGCGCTCATCGCCACCGTCACCGGCAGCGCATTACTGAACAACGTCGGCCGCCCCCGCTGCACGATCAAGTCAATCGCGCGCTGAGACCCGGCCACAAACCCACCCGCACCACCACCCAAAGCCTTGCCAAGCGTGCCCGTGAAAAGGTCGACCCGTCCCGTCTGTCTTTGGGTACCCCCTCTCTCCGAGAGGGGGGTTTGGTCCCCGGCTCCCATGCTCACAAATACGTTCCGATAGTCCGAGGCCCGGGCGACAATTCCCGCCGCGACGGGGTTCTTTACAATGTACTGAACGACGTCGGCAAAGTCATTGCCATCGCGAACGATGTAATCGAACGATTCGGGTGACCAGAACCGCCCTTCCGCACCGCGGTCTTTGTTGATCGATCGCGCCGAGAACCGCTTGACGCTCTCGACAAGCGACGGCAGTGTCTGGCCATTCAACGGCCGCACCAACCAGTGGACGTGGTTGTTCATGACACACGCGGCGAACGTTCGCGCACGGTCGCCATCAAAGTGGAGGAGCGAGTCAAGCACGAGGCGTTGCTCGGCGTCATTGAGCACGACCCCCTCGACGGTTTTCCATGTGACGAAGTAGGACGCCTCCGGAAGAGTGAGATGTGGAAGGTTGCGATCACGTCGAATCAGATCGCTGAAACTGCCGTACATCCCCGGCGGATAAGGATCGCGAGCGACGAACCCGTTCGGACGCGTCGTCCGCACGCTGCCATCGCAGATCGCGTTGATCTGATCAGGGGCAAAACGCCCCTCTCGGAGAGAGGGGCTACCCAAATCATCGGCCATCCCCCAATGCTCATGCGTCCCGCGCCCAAGCTTGCCCATCACGCCATGCCCGTGGCTGTCATCGACCACCAGCATCGCCCCGTACTGATCGCACAGGGCCCGCATCGCCGGCAGATCCGCGATGCTCCCTTCCATGCTGAACACGCCATCGGTGACGACCCAGATCTGGCCCGTGACTTCGGGGTTCGCTCGCGCCGCCTCCAGCGCGCTGTGCAGGCTCCTCTCGCCGCGCATCACGTTGTTGCGGTACACCGCTTTGTGCAGGCCCTTCTTGATCACCGTCGCCAAGCGGATCGCATCGATGATGCACGCGTGGTTCAGCTCATCGCTGATGATGATGTCCCCCGGCTCGCACAGCGTCGGGAACACCGCCTCGTTCGCCGTCCAGGCGCTCACAAACGTGTAGCTCGCCTCGGTCCCCATGTACCGCGCGATCTCTCGCTCCAGCGTCTCGTGCGGCGAGAACGTGCCGCAGATAAACCGCACGCTCGCCGTCCCCGCGCCATACTCACGCAAGCCCTTGACGCCCGCCTCGATCACCTCCGGGTGGTTCGCCAGCCCGAGGTAGTTGTTGCTGCAAAAGCACAGCGTGTCGCGAAACGTGCCGTCGCCCTGGCGCAGCTTCACCACCGCGTCCATCGGCGAATCCAGCACCTGAAGGTGCTTCCACAGCCCTTGCTGGCGCAACTGCTCAAAGAGCGCGTCGGTCCGCGTGTCGAACGCGTTACGGGTCATGGCATCCGATGTTGACGACGTCTGCGCTGCGATGCTCATGCGGGGCTCCGGTTCGCGAATCCCCGCATTATTCCCGCCCGCACCACAGCACGCACTCACAATCGCCGCCGCCGATCAATGACAGCCCGCCCGCCGCCGGCGCGACGCCGCCAGCAACCCCAGGCCCCCCATCGCCGCCACGCCCGGGCCGGGAATCACATACGTCACGCGCAGCGTCGGCCAGAACTCCGCTCCACCCGCCGCCTCGCCCGATGCCCACCGCTCCGCAGTCTGTCGCGTGCTCTCGTCGCCACGCACCGTCCAGCCGAAGTTCTGCGCCGGGTTGTTGATCCAGAACTGCAGGTCATTCGACACGCCCGCGCCAGACCAGGTGTGAAACGGGCCGCTCGTGCTGATCGTCGTACTGCCGCTGGGCGTGCTCACAAAGTCGCCGCCCGGCGTCGTCCAGAACTGGTTGCTGAAGAACCGGTGGATCCACGTCGCATCCCCCGGCGTTGACGCCGACCCGCGGCCCATCCCGCCGGCGCTCGTCCCCTCGCCCCAGCTCGCCAGCGTTCGATGCAGCGTGACCTCCACGTCGCCCTGGCCCTGAATCAGGTAAAGCTGGAGCGACGCGCCCGTCACCACCGACCCCACCGGAATCGACGACAGATCAAACTGCACCAGCCCACGCCGCACGCCGCCAGTGGCAACATCGATCCGCCCGGTATAGAACGAATCCTGCGCCCCAGCGCTGCGGCTGCCGGTCGTGGATTGAAACAGCGTGTTGTCCAGAGACGGGTAAAACGTCGCCGAGGTCTGCGCCGCCGCGACCCCGCCAAGCGCGAGCACGCAAACAACGCCAGCCACATGAACGAGCGGACGAACGCCAGCAAAGTTGCAACGCATAAACCCTCCGAAATCAAACACACCGCGCCGGCCCAACGCCAGCACAGGACAGACCCTTGAACATACCTCACGACCGCGGCTGGAGCGAAAAATCCGCCCAATATCGGGTGATCTCATTGCTCCCGCCTGCACCACCGGCCGCCGGCCGCCCGAATGCCGCCCAAAGCCCCCGAATTCCCCGAAACCACGCCCAGAGCCGTCGCATCTAGTCGTGGCGTTTTGGCGATATCGTTGTGATCACGCCCAAGAACGCGTTGTGATCGGGCGCCCGACCCGAGGCAATTGGGCCTCGTTTCCGTACCCCGAGATACCCCGGAGTTTTCGCCATGATGAAGAACTGCTCGATGTGCGTCGCCGCCACCGTCCTCACAATCGCCGCCGGAACCGCGATCCTCCTCGGTGGCATGGCCGCCGCGAGCGCCAAGCCGGCCCCCGCCGCCCCCGCCGCAACGGGCACCGCCACCGCCCCGACCAAGGGCTTCAAGGTTGACCCCGTCCACGCCTCGGTCGTCTGGGGCGTCCGCCACAAGAACGCCGCGAACTTCTACGGCATCTTCCGCGAAATCTCCGGCTCGTTCAACCTCGACGCCGCGGACACCGACGGCAGCTTCATCGACGTCAGCATCAAGGCCGACTCGATCGACTCGAACAACGCCGGGCGCGACCGCCACCTCAAGGGCCAGGACTTCTTCTCCACCAAGGAGTTCCCCGCCCTCACCTTCAAGAGCACCAGCGTCAAGAAGGTCAGCGACACGACCTTCGACGTCACCGGTGACCTCACCGTCCGCGGCCAGACCAAGAACATCACCGTCAAGGCCGAGAACACCGCCGCCGCCGGCCAGCCCCTCGGCGGCTTCGAGACGCGCTTCACCATCAGCCGCAAAGACTTCGGCATCACCTACGGCCCCGGCGCCCTCGGCGACACCGTGAGCCTCATCGTCTCGCTCGAAGGCACGAAGTAAGTCGCAAGCTTTGGCAAAAAACAAGAGGCCCGACTCACGCGAGTCGGGCCTCTTTTCATTTCGCAAGAATCACATTGGCCAGCCGATCAGCCTTCGCTCGACGATCGCGTGGGCGTGAGCTTCGGCGCGGACTTGGTCCCACCCGGGGTCGTCGGCGCTTCGCCGGCGGGCATGTCTGACAGACGCAGAAGCGTGCCATCGGGCATGAACACCGCGATGTCGTTGAGCTTGCCGTCGAACATCGTCGCACCGGCGCCGCTCGGACCGCCGGCAGAAGGATCGAGATTGACGAAGATGAGAGCCGCGCTGTTGTCAAAGTCGAAGCCCAATGGCGCATCGCCGCCCTGCTGCGCGGGCGTGCGCCCGCCGCCCGCCTGGCTCGCTTTGCCCACCGCCTGGAACGCGCGGGTGTACATACCCCACGCCTCGAGCGGGCTCTGCGGCGCGGGCTTGATGTTGCCGAGCTGAGCCGTGATCTGAACTCCAAAGGCGCGGATCTGCTCGTCGGTATAGCTCGTGTTCGGCGACAGCTTGGCGCGGACCTGAACCACATCGCCGGTCTGCACCGCCTTGGCGACCGTGTATCCCGACGCCACCCATGAGTTGAACACGCCCACCGCGCCGATATACAACGCAACCCAGACCACCGTCGTGATGATGCCCAGCAGAATCCCGCCGATCGCCAGCCCACGCCCGCCGACGCGCCCGCGGCTGCTCGAGATCCCGATCAGCGCACCAGCGCCGAGCAATATCCCAAGTACGCCCGTCACCACCGGGATGCAGCAGATCAGCGAGCTCACCAGCGAGCAAATCGCCAAGATGCTCGTGCGCTGCGGCCCGGCGTACGGCGCATCGCCCTGAGGTCCGAACGGGTTGCCTGACGCTGCGAACTGACTCATACAAGGCTCCTCTGACGCCGGGGCATCGCGCGATACGCCGCTTCGAATCCCCGGTACGCCAATGGTATCGCCCAAACTCCACCCGAGGGCCGACAAGCAGCTCAGGCCATCGACCGCCGCAGCCGCGACACGCACTCGATCACGATCTCGCCGGCACGCTCCACCTCATCGGCGGTCGAAAACCGCGACAGCGAGAACCGCACCGAGCCATGGGCCAGCGCCGGCGGCACGCCCATCGCCAGCAGCACCGGCGAGGGATCCAGAGATCCCGACGAACACGCCGCCCCCGCCGACGCCAGCACCCCGCGCTCGCTCAGCGCCAGCAAGATCGCCTCAGCCTCAAGGTTCGGAAACGCGATGTTCGTGGTGTTCCACAATCGCGCCGCGTTGCCCGTCGGCCCGTTCACAACACTCCCCGGCGCCCCGGCGAGGATCGCCCTCTCCAACCGATCACGAAGCGCCGCGAGTCTCGCGCGCTCGCTCGCCGATGCGAGCCAGGTGATCGCCTGCTCACTGGCGATGCCCATGGCGACGATGCCCGGGACGTTTTCGGTGCCGCCGCGCCGCTCGCGTTCCTGCGTGCCCAAGAGCTGCGGGCGAATCGCCAGCCCGTTGCGCGCGTACAGCACACCGGCACCCTTGATCGCATGGAACTTGTGCGCGGCACACGTGAGCAAGTCGCACATCAACGCCGAGGACGGCTCCGGTTCATCCATCGCGCCAGCCACCGCGATGCTCAACGCGTTCAGCTCATCCTGCTCGCGGACACTCTGGACGATCCGCGTGGGCATCTTGCCGACCCACTGCGTCGCATCAACATGAAGCGGCACGCCGGCACGCTCGCACAGCCGCGCGATCTCCTGCACCGGCTGGATCG
>JAIEQQ010000624.1 GCA_019747615.1 Phycisphaerales bacterium | reverse complement strand
GCAACCCGGAGGTCGAGCGTCGCGAACTCGTCAAAGGTGACCATCGGCTTGGGGGCACCGGGAACGGGTGCCAACGGCGCCGCGGCTGCGGGGGCGGGGGGGGCGGGGGGTGTGGCTGCGGGGGATGTGGCGGGGGCGTTGCTGGGTGGAGTGGTCATGTCGTGCCTTTCTGTCGATGTTCGAAGATAGGCCGGTCGATAGGGGTATTTCGTCCGCAATGGCCAAAGTTCCCGAGCGCAGGGGGCTTTGGTGACAATCCTGATGCGTACGAATCGTCGCTTGGGCGGGACTCGTACGATCGTTCGAGCCCGGCGTCACACATCCGTCGCCCGCGCCTTCTCGGGCGCGAGTTCACACAACCCCAGCCGCTGATCAGCGCTGGCTAGTCAAGGGATCCGCATGTCGAACCTCTCGCTTTCCGCTCGTCTTCTCCTGGCCCTTGCTGGCTCTCTGGCCCTGGCGGGCACCGCCATCGCGCAAGAGGCTCCCGAAGATCTCAAGCCCGAGAAGAAGGCCGCCAAAGAGGCGGTCATCGATGCGTCGATCTACCAGAAGATCGCATCGCTGACCGCAGAGCTCCAGAGCCCCAGCCTCACGGCGGAGAATCGCAAGAAGGTCGAGACGCAGCTTGCGAACCTGCGAGCGATGCTGCCTGCGGGTGCTGAAATGCAGCCGCCCGTCGCCCCGTCTGAAGGCAAGTCCATCGTGGCCGGTGGCGCGGGCGGCACAGCTTCCGCTTCGACCGGCACGCCCGCGCCGGTTCACCCGGAGAACGCGCCGCTGAAGTTTGACGCAACGCTCCACGACTTCGGCAAGATCAGCGACGAAGCCCCGGTCTCGTATTCGTTCAAGGTCGTCAATCGTGGCGAGAAGATCGTCAACATCACCGGAGTGAAGGCGAGCTGCGGGTGCACCGCGTCGGCGGCGAGCAAGATGAAGCTCGAGCCCAACGACGAGACGACGATCGACATCCGCTTTGACCCCAGCGGGCGCAACGGGCCAGAAGTGAAGACCGTCACGGTCACGACCGACGATCCGCAGTTCCCGACGTATCAACTCATGTCGACATCGATCGTGAACAAGACCGTGCTGATCGAGCCGGTCTCAGTGAACTTCGGTGCGGTGCCGCCTCGCACCGTGGCATCGCAGGAAGTGTCGATCACCTGCAAGATTGAGGGCTTCAACATCAAGAAGGCCGAGCTCACCGGCGTGCAGGCGCCCAACATGACGCTCGAAGAAGTCGGCAAGGACACTGTTCAGCTCGACGGGGTGCCCGCGACACGCTACCGCTACAAGATCAGCACCAACGACAAGATGCCCATCGGGCCGCTCTCGGCGGCCCTCTCGATCGACACCAATCTCGTGTCGCCCAAGTTCGCACGCCAGAACATCGGCATCGGCGGCGAGATCGCCGGCGGCGTTTCGATCTCACCGCAGATCGTGTACCTGCGCATGTCGCAGGCCGGCGAGGCGATCGTGGGCGAGAGCCAACTGATCAGCCGCACGAACCAGCCGTTCCGCATCCTCACGGCGCAACTGGTGAACACGCCCCCGGGCCTCAATGCGGTGATCGACATCAAGCCTCGTGAGAAGAACAACTGGGCTGCCCAGCGGGTGATCGTCAGCGCCACCGCCCCCAACAGCGCCGCAGAGATCCGTGGCGAGGTCGTCCTGAAGACCGACGTGAAGGACATGGAAGAGATCCGGATGCAGATCGTCGGCTGGCAGCAGTCGCCGCCTCAGCCGGCGCAGCCGACGCCGGTCGCTGAGCCCAAGGCGTCGGTCGTGCCGGTGCCGATGCCGATCAGCCCTGAGAAGGCCGCGAAGTCGAAGGAGTGATGTCGCGCCGGGTTCGCCCGGCGTGACGCTGGGAGATTGTCATGGCGTGTTGTTCAAACAGCGGCGGATCAACGTGGCTTCGGGCGGTGGTCCTGGTCGGGATGGCGCTTGGTGCCGGCGGGCTGCACATGGCCCTCAGCGACCCGATCTCGACCGAGCTCAAGGGCTCGGGCGTGGTCGTTCCGACGACGCCAACCACGACGGCGAAGTTTCCCACGCTGCCCGAGAGCGGATCCGGGTCTGGTCCGAAGGTCACTGCACCCGAGGCGGCTCCGGTCGTCACACGCCCGACGACGGAGCCAGCGACGAACACGCCGACCGACGCCAAGCCCCCCACTCCCGAGACAGCGACTCCCAACCCCACACCCATCACGCCCGCTCCCGCGCCGGTCGCCGATGCGGGCGGGCAAACGATGCTCTCGACCGACGCCGCGGTCGCGCTGTTCAACGACTTGCAGACGCAGTTTGTTGACGCACGCGAGCCCGATGAGTTCGGGGTCGGGCGGATTCCCTCGGCCGTCAGTCTGCCGGTCTCGGCCTTCAACGGGCAGAACGCCGAGGCGACGGAGATCAAAATCAACATGTACCTGAGGCGAGACCTGAACGTCGTCGTGTACTGCGGCGGCGGCCAGTGCGATGCTTCGAAGCTCGTCGCGAAGAACCTGCAAGCCCGCGCGTTTTCAAAGGTCGCGGTGTACCACGACGGCATGACCGGGTGGACCGCGGCGGGCCTGCCGACCGAGTCAGGGCCGGAGAATCCACCGGGCCTGCCTCGGATGCCGGTCACGCCGCCGTCCAGCGGCGGCACCTCCGGTGGCGGGAGCAAGCCATGAGCAACGTGCCGCTGCGATCGATCCCGCCCGCGCCCGCAGGTGATTCGTGCTCGACATCGGGCGCGTCGTGCGGCTGCCCGCTCCGTGCGTTTGTGCCGCTCACGCTGCGGCTCACGCTCGGTGGACTGCTGATTTTCTCCGGCTGGCTGAAGCTCGGCATCTCGAGTTTCGGCGGCACGCTGAGCACGATCGACCCGCAGACGGTGCTGTACGCGATCAAGGGTTTTCAGATTCCCTGGCTGAGTGATCAGCCGGACCTCATGGCGTTTTTGGCGTTCGCGGTGCCGTGGGTCGAGCTGATCAGCGGCGTGGCGCTGGTGCTCGGGCTCTGGACGCGAGCCGCGGCGATCGTCGTCGCGCTCACGATGGTCGGCTTCACCGCCGGCATCATCGGGATCGTCGCTCGCGGGCTTGATGTCAAGTGCCCGTGCTTCGGTGCGATGAAGTTCATCTGTGGCGCCGAAATCGGCACCTGCCACATCGTCCGCAACACCGGATTCTTCCTCGCAGCGGTCGTGATCGCGAAGATGGGCCACGGGGCGCTGGGGCTGGATGGGGTGACGAGCCGGAAGGCTTGAAATCCGAGCTGCCGCGCCGGCTTGACCGACTCCGGCTGTCTTCTGCCCGTTGACCCGGCTAGACTTCCCCCCAACTCAAACCGTCGCCCGCAGGCCCGGATGTTCCGGCTGTGTGCGGGCACCATCCCAGGACGGACCCAGACATGTCGCAGATGAACCGTTTCGCCACCACGTCCCCCAAGGTCAAAGTCGCCAAGAAGGCCGCCAGCGGCAAGGTCTTCGTCGATTACAAGGACATCGAGAAGCTCCGCAAGCTGATGTCCCCCAACGGCAAGATCCACGGCCGCAAGCGCCTCTCGACCACCGCCACCGAGCAGCGCATGATCGCCGCCGCAGTGAAGCGCGCCCGCTACATGGGCCTGCTGCCGTACACCTCAGCGACGCTGTAAGCGCGTGGTCAGTTGTCAGTGATCAGTTGTCAGCAGACCGGGCTCAATGGCCGGCCTGTGGTGAAAGCTGCACTCCGTGAAACCCGTTGGGTTTTGACGGAGCGTTATCATTTCTTGAAAGTGGACGGTAAAACTGAAAACGGTCGCCATCTCGAGTCATCTGCCGAGGTCTTCGCGTATCCTTGTGCCATGCCCACATCCGCCCCACCGCCCCCGTCTCGAAACTACACCCCAGTGCTGCAGCGGCTCCGCGCGCGCGGCACGCGTGATGAGGTCATGCGTGCGGTGGTGAACACCCTCTGGGATCAGTTCCACGCCGAGGGTGTGTCGTGGGTCGGGTTTTACACCGTTGACCCGACAAACCCGGAGCACTTGGTGCTTGGGCCGCGCCGGGACAAGCCGGCGTGCTCGCCGATTGAGTTGCACGGGGCGTGCGGCCGCTGCTTCACGTCGCGCCGGCCGCTGGTCGTGACCGATGTCGCGAAGCTCGGCGCGGGGTACATCGCCTGTGATCCGCGCGATCGGTCCGAGGTCGTCGTGCCCGTGTTCAACCCCGGCGGCTCGGTGTGGGGCGTGCTTGACGTGGACTCGCACGACACGAACGCGTTCGATGTCGCCGACGCGATGGCGTTGATGCGCATGCTGCGGCATGTCGCGCTTTCGGCGCACCTGGAAGAGACCGCCGACGATGTCGTGGTTGTGTGATCGGCGCGTTCTTGGTGCGGCGTTCTCAGCTACACGCGGCTCAAGCCGCGGCGAGGAGGCCGCTCGCGCGGGGTCGCCGCGGCACGTGACATCTAGAACGGCGCTGGCGATCGCACCTCCACCCGCCGACCTGTGACCGGATCGGTGAATACCAAACGCGATGCGTGGAGCAGCAGTCGCTCATCGCGAGAGATTTCTCGCGTCGCGTCATGGTCGTCGCGGGCGTCCGCTTCGGAAATGGCTTCGGCTTCGGGGCCGTAGAGCACATCGCCGACGATCGCGTGGCCGATGGCTGCACAGTGGACGCGGAGCTGGTGGGTGCGGCCGGTGATGGGCGTGAGCGCGAGGCGAGTGCGATCGGGCTCATAGGCGAGGACTTGATAGACGGTCTGCGAGGGGCTGCCGTGGACGTGGTCGACGATCTGGTAGGGACGGCGAGAGATATCGGGTCGGATGGGCAGGGAGATCTGGCCGCGTTCGGTGGGGATGTGCCCTTGAACGACGGCGAGGTACTCCTTCTCGGTCTCGCGGCGCTCGAACTGCATCGAGAGCTCGCGATGGGCGATGGGGTTGAGCGCTACCAGGAGCACGCCACTGGTGTCCATGTCCAGGCGATGCACGGTGATGGGGCCGGTGGATTCCGGGAAGTGATCTCGGACCCACGAGGCGCAGGAGCGTGCGTTGGCGGGGCCCTTGCCTGGGACTGAGAGCACGCCGTGCGGCTTGTTGATGGCGAGCCAGCCATCGGCACGGGCGATAACCGTGATGTCGTCGGTGGGGTGTCGCATGCGCGGCCGGAGAACGTAGCACCGGTCCCTTCTCGGACGCGTGGGGTGAAGTTGATGGCGTGTCGTGCCGATGCTCTACCTTGAAGCGAATGCGGGCGTGGGCGTGCTAAGAGCACGAGCACGCGAGAACCGCCGCGAATCTGCCCCCGCCCCCCCAGCCCCCCACCGCCCCACCAAGCCGGAGCCATGCCATGAAGTCCAACCGATCGACGAACGTGTTGCTCGCGATGATCGCCGGTCTGCTCGCGCTGAACCTGATGATCAAGACCGGCGCGACGCCGGACATGGCCAGCGCCGCCTCGGCCCAGCCGGCGCCCGCGGCTGGTGCGCCGTTCAACTCATCGGAGTTTGCTCGCCGCACCGCCGATGGGATCACCGAGCTGAACCAGCGCATGTCGCGTCTGGAGTCGCGGTTTGATCGCCCGCTGCAGGTCCGCGTGACCGAGAGCGTGCCGCTGCAGGTGATCGGCCTGCCGACCAAGGCCGAGAGCGCCGAAGCCACGAAGTAAGCCCGAGCGTCGCGGACGTCGAATCACGGAGGCAGGAGAGACACCATGACTCGCAGTTCACGCGCGTTCACCCTGATCGAGATGCTGATCGTCGTCGCCCTGCTGGGCCTGGCGGGAGCGCTGGTGATCCCGTCGATGAGTTCCGTGGGCGCTCTACGGGTGCAGGGTGCGCTGCGGACGATCGTCAGCGATATCACGCTGGCGCAGTCGGACGCCATCGCGTTTCAAGAGAAGCGGGCGATGGTCTTCGATGTGCCGAACAACAGCTATCGCCTGCTGGCGGTGAACGGATCGGCGATCGACCCGGACACGCAGACGATGTTCGACCCGACCAAGAGCGACGGGCGCTACATCGTATCGCTGACCAACCCGAGCTTCGGCGGCTCGCGGATCACCGGCGTGCGAATGAACGGCTCGAACACGAACACGACGCTCATCTTTGATGACATGGGTACGCCGATCATCGATGCCGGCGGCGATCAGACCTCCTCCGGCGGTGTCATCAGCGTCGCCGGCATGGACTCGGCCTGGGACATTGTGATCGATGCGTTCACCGGGCGTGTGAGCGTCCGACGCACCGCGGGCAACTGAGGCGACCATCAGGAGGCAGGCGTGATTCGCAAGCTCCGCATTCGACCAAGCAGCTTCGGCGTTGCGCTCGTGGCGTTTGGGCTGCTTCTGTGGGCACGCCTGCTGCTGCTGACCGGGCACCCGAAGATGGCGATCGCCGAGCCAAGCACGGGCCACTCTTCACAGACGCTGCCGACGTGTCCTCACAGCGCGGATGCGAGCGGTGCTAAGCAATCCGAAGCGACGCCAATCCCCGCCGCGATTTCGCCAGAGCGGGCGAGCCCGGTGCCGGGCGAAGCGACACACTCGCCGCACGCCGGCGATTAAACCACTCGCGTTAAGCGCCGGATCGCACGCACACATCCTCGTGCGTGCTGGGTCATCGCTGCTCGCACGCAGCCCGCCGCGGGTGCGGGCACCGGTGCGTGCGTGGGCGTGCGAGATCAACACCGATCGCCGCGGATTGCACCGCCCATCGGCGCGGGCGCCGTTCGATCGACCGAGCTCACAACGTCGTCCAGATTCTCCGCGTGCGGCCGGTCGCGCACTTTGTCGGTGTTTGGCCCGCCATTCGGCGTGTGATGGATTAAACGGAGCGGCGGTTCTCGGCGTCGTTCGTCCTTCGCAAAAGTCCGCACTCGGAATAGACGACACACCTTCTCGGAGTTTCGCACCGTGGCGACACGACGCGATTCGACGAACTCATCACCGCCCAATAACGGAGCACCCCTATGGCCCTTGTTCGCGACGTGTCCGCAGCTCAGTTGTTCAACGCCGCCGGGCGATTGCCGCTCTTGGCGGTGCTCGCATTCTCGTTCGCGGCTCCTGCGCTCGGCCAAGGCGGGGCCGGCGCGCCCGTTGAGAAGGCCGGCGCCAAGGACGGTGACCCTTCGAAGCCGAAGGTGAAGGTCTCAGACCAGATGCTCGTCGATCTGGCCACCGAGGAATCGAACATCACCGACGTGCTCGAGCTGCTGAGCATCCAGAGCCAGAAGAACATCATCGCCAGCAAGAGCGTGACGGGCAAGATCTCGGCGAACCTGTACAACGTGACGTTCTACGACGCGCTGGACGCAATCCTGCAGGTCAACGGCTATGTGTACAGCGAGAAGGGCAACTTCATCTACGTGTACACGCTGGAGGAGTTTGAGAAGATCCAGAAGGCGACGAAGCCTCGCACCGCGAAGGTGATCCGGTTGAACTTCCTGAACAGCGTGGACGCCGCGGAGTTTGTCAAGCCCATGCTGAGCCAGGGCGGCGAGATCAAGACGACGGCAAAGACCGACGAGTTCAAGATCTCGGACACCGTTCCCTCGGGCAAGGACGACTTTGCTCTGGGCGCGACGCTGGTGGTCATCGACTACGAGGAGAACATCAAGGCGGTCGAGAAGCTCTTGGCCGAGCTTGACACGAAGCCGAGCCAGGTGCTCGTTGAGGCCACGGTGATGCAGACGAAGCTGAGCGAGGACAACGCCTTCGGCGTGGACTTCTCGATCATCGGCGATGTGAACTTCACGGACTTCGCGACACTCGGCGGCCCCCGCGCCATCGCCGATGCGCTCGGCGCCGGCGGCAACGGCACCGCCGGTGGCCTCTCGCCCGCAGACAACAAGGCCTATGGCATCACCGCCACCCCCGGCAAGACCGCCGGCAAGAGCACGCTGAAGGTCGGCGTCATCAGCAAGAACCTGGCGCTCGTCGTCAAGCTGCTGGACGAGGTGAGCGACACCACCGTCATGGCCAACCCGAAGCTGCTGGTGCTCAACCGCCAGCCCGCCCGTGTGCAGGTCATCGATCGCCTGGCGTACATCAGCACGACGCAGACCGAGACCAGCCAGACGCAGACCGTGAACTTCCTGGACACCGGTGTGCAGCTCTACTTCCGGCCGTTCGTCTCAGCTAACGGCGACATTCGTATGGAGCTCAAGCCGCAGGTCTCGACCGGTACCACGAAGGAAATCAAGGGCACCGGCGGCGCGACCGTCACCGTCCCCGATGAGTCTCGCCAGGAGATCACGACCAACGTCATCGTGCAAGATGGCATGACGATCGTCCTCGGCGGCCTGTTCCGCGAGACGACCGTCGCGACGCGCTCGCAGGTGCCGCTGCTGGGCGATGTGCCGCTGCTGGGCACACCGTTCCGCGGTCATGACGACAGCCTGAAGCGTGAGGAGATCATCTTCCTCGTGACGCCGAGCATCGTGAACGACAAGGTGCTGCTGAGCCAGAGCGAGCGCGCCGTTGACGTGATCGATCGCGTCCGCAGTGGAACGCGTCAGGGCCTGCTGCCCTGGTCGCGCGACAAGATGACCAGCTCGCTGAACGTCGAGGCCGAGGCCCTGGCCCGCGCCGGCGAGTATGAGAAGGCGCTCTGGAAGAACGCCCGCTCATTGACGCTCAACGCCCGCCAGCCCGACGCGCTCCGCCTGCGTGAGCGGTTGACCGGCGAGAAGGAAGTGTGGCCGTCGCGTCGCATGCTCGACGATGTCATCCGGGAGGACACCAACCGCAGGCTGATGGAGATCCAGCCGGCGCCGAAGCCCGTCAAGACCCCTGGATGGAAGGCCAGTACCAGATCCCGAAGCAGCCGTTGGGCATGAAGTCCTCCGTGCAGGCGCCGGCGATCATGCCGGACTTCTTCGCCGCGGCTCCGCAGAAGGGCGGTCGCTTCGTGGCTCCGGCCACGCGCTTCAACGCGGTCACGGGCCAGTTTGAGGTCGTCACCGCTGCCGCGACCCCCACCACTCAGCCGCAGTCGCTCTCGCAGTTCGTGGCCGATGGGAACCAGCTCGCGTCGTCACAGGGCGCAACCGCCGCTGCGAAGGACGCCCAGGGCAACGCTGTCCCGGCAAGCACGCCGGCCACCAGCCCGATTGCGAACGCCGAAGAGAAGTAAGCCGCGATGGGTTGAGCGACGCGGCTCCGCATCGCTCCGATCCAGAATGGCACCCGAGACACTCTGAGTTGACACCAAGCCGGGCGCAAGCCCGGCTTTTCATTGCGCACGGCACGTTTCCCGCCGCCGCAAAGAGGGCCGATCGACGGTCAGTCCCCATCGGTCCTGAGGTTCGCAATGTCGAGCCCCGCCCGAGGCCGGCGCGTGAAGTGACGTCTGCAAACGTCCGATGACACGGTGGTCTTCTCGGACGCCGACGGCTTGCCCAGGCGGCGTAGTCGCTGAAGCCTGCCACGCGCCGGCCGTCTTGTGTCCCCCCTGAGACCTCGCTGAGCCCGCACAACCCTCCGACCCACGCACGAAATGGAGCTTCTCATGAACCGATTTGGCCGCACTGCTCATCTCTCGATCGCCTGCCGCGTGACGCTCACCGCTGCTGCGGTGCTGACGCTGGCTGGCTGTGCCGGACAGGGCGCGTACACGAAGGAGCACGCCGAGCGGTCAAAGATGCGTCAGAACGCGCTGAAGAGCGAGATCCAGGCGCAGATGGCCAACCAGCAGTACCTCGCCGGCGACCTTGAAAAGGCGCTCAAGAGCGTGGACAACGCGCTGGACATGAACAAGGAGAGCCCCGAGTCGCACGTGCTCCGCGGGCGCATCCTGCTTGAGCTCGGCAGCCTCGATCTCTCGCGCCAGGCGTTCGTCCAAGCCGCGAAGCTGAACCCCAAGAACGTCGACGCGGCGTATTTCCAGGGCATCCTCAGCGAGCGTGCCGGCAAGATCGATGAGGCCTTCTCGCATTACGAACAGGCCATCAAGCTCGACCCCGCCAACCCGCAGTACGTCATCGCCGCGGCGGAGATGCTCATTCAGCGCAAGGACACCGAGGGCGCCAAGGCTCTGCTGGCCTCGCGCGGCAGCGATTTCGCTCAGAACGCCGGTTTCCGCCAGATGCACGGTCAGATCGCGATGCTGGAGAATCGCCACGCCGACGCCGCGGATCTGCTGCTCGAAGCGCGGCTGCTCTCACCCGACGACCTGAACATTCAAGAGGACCTGGCGCGTGCGCAGATGTCGGCCAAGCGATTCGCCGACGCCCAGCTCACGCTGCAGCAGCTCCTGAAGGCGAAGAACAACGAGGGCCGACGCGACCTGCGGATGTCGCAGGCACGCTGCCTGATGGCGCTGGATCGCCTGGGCGAGGCCCGCACGGCGCTTCTGGCGCTGACCAACGAGCCCGAGGGCGTCAACGACATTCAGAGCTGGTTTGACCTCGGCCAAGTGTGCGTCCGTATGGGCGATCAGCATCGCGTGCGGATCGCTTCGGCTCGTCTGGTCGCGATCGCGCCCGACCGCAGCGAGGGACACCTGCTTCGCGCCATGCACCATCGCATGAATCAGCAGTGGCAGCCGGCGATGGACGCGGCGAACCAGGCGGTCAAGCTCGCTCCGAACGACCCCACGGCGTATTCACTTCGTTCGCTGATCGCCCAGCAGCTCGGCAACACCGAGCAGAGCCAGAAAGACCTGGCTCGCGCAATCGAGCTGGCCAACCAGATCGACGCGGGCATCGCGAACGTGCCCACGCAGTGATACGAACGAGGCCAGACCGCTCTGGCGGTTATGATCGCCCACATGAGCCAGCCAACCGGAAACAGCTCGAACGGCAACGCCGGAACCCACCCCGCGCAGATGCACGCCGGCGCGCGCCCCGACCCGGGTGAGGACTCGATCGTCGCGAGATTGAACCAGGCGCTGGACTTCATCGAGCAGGACAAGTTCGCCGAGGCCGAGGCAATCTGCCGTCGCGAGCAGCAAAGGCACCCGCGCCACCCGCACGTGAACCGCGTGCTGGCCAACGCGCTGATGCTGCAGCGGAACTTCCCGCAGGCGATGTACTTCATCGATCGCTGCGTGCAGCTTGCGCCGCCGGGCGACGCTATGTATCTGTACATCATCGGTGCCCTGCGCCGCCAGATGCACGTGGACGCGACCTGCGCTGAGCTGTTCCAGAAGGCCGTGGCGATCGACCCGACGCACGTGGATTCGTGGCTCGGCCTGACCGACGCGCTGTTGGCAATCGGCCGCTATCGCGACGGGCGCGAAGCCGCCGAGCGCGCCCTCTTGCATCATCCTGAGCACCCCGATCTCTGGCACAACCACGCGCTTTCGCTCCAATCACTCGGGCGAGCCGAAGAGTCGTACCGCGATGCCGACGCGCTGGTCAAGGCGTTCCCGGACTACCCGCCGGGCATCCTGCTCCGCTCGGGCACCGCCAAGCACGCCGGCGGGGTCTCGCCGGTGCAGATCTGCGACGACGTGCGCGAATACTGGAAGCTCCGCGGCGCCCGTCGCGGTGTGGGCAGCCCCATCTCGCCCGAGGCCCGCGCACGGGCCGTGCAAGCCGCTCGCGACGGCGTGCTCCGCGTCGGTCTGCTCTCGCCGGACTTTCGCGAGCACTCGGTCGCGTATTTCATCGAACCGCTCCTGCGAGAGTTTCAGGGCTCACGCGTCGAGATCTTCTGCTATTCAACGTCGCCACACGTCGACCGCGTGACCGAACGCCTCCACAAGCTCGCGGCGCATTGGCGCAACGCGGCGCTCATGACCATCGGCCCGATCGCCGACATGATTCGCGCCGATGACCTGCACGTCGTGCTGGACCTCGCGGGCCACACCTCCGCCTCCGGGCTCGCGGCCTTGGGCTTTGAGCCGGCGCCGGTGCAAGGCACATTCTGCGGCTATCCCGGCACCACCGGGCTCGAGACGCTCGACTTCCGTCTCGTCGATTCGCTGACTGATCCGGCGGGCGTCCCGTTCGATGCGCAGCTCCACAGCGTCGAGCCCATCGAGAGACTCGACCCTTGCTTCCTGTGCTATCGCGCAAGCGACGACGCCCCGGACGTGTCGCCCGGCCCGGTCTCTCGGGGCGAGCCCCCCACCTTCGGGACCTTCAACGCGCTCAAGAAAGTCAGCGACGGCGCGATCGGAGCGTGGGCCCGTGTGCTCAAGGGCGTGCCCGGCTCGCGTTTTGTGATCAAGTCGCAGGCGCTCAACGACGAGCACACGCAGCAGGACCTGCTCGCACGCTTCGAGGCCCTGGGCATTGATCGCTCGCGCTTGCGTGTCATCCCCTCGACACCAACATCGCGCGAGCACCTGGAGAAGTACGCCAGCATCGACGTCGCGCTGGATACCTTCCCCTACAACGGCACCACGACCACGTGCGAGGCCCTGTACATGGGCGTGCCCGTCGTCTGCTACGCCGGCGACATGCACGCGTCGCGCGTCGGGCTCTCACTGCTGACCAACGCGGGCCTTCCGGAACTCTGCGGCCGCGACGTTGACGACTATGTCCGGATCGCCGTTGCGCTCGGGAATGACATCCCGCGGATCAAGGCCCTCCGTTCGCAGCTCCGGCCCAGGCTCCTGGCGTCGCCGGTCTGCGACCACGCGGCGTACGCGAAGCGATTCGAGGCCGCGCTGCGAGCGATTGTGATCAAGGTCGCCGGCCGGGAGGCGTAAGGCCGACGGGCGGCCTGCCCGAGGTCGAACGCGGCAAGGGGCATGGCGTAAGCAACAAGCCGGGCTGAAGCGCATGGTCCGAAAATGCGTACCAGCACCGCGGCCCCACGCACCGGCCAAGAACCCCACAAACCCCAGGCGGGCCCGCAAACCCACGAACGGCACGACACGCCCACGAAGATTGAAGTCCACCACCGACTTGACCGACTACGACTCCTCGCTACTGTTCCGGTCTCGCCGCGGGCTCGACAAATGCCGAGGTACGGCCGCGTTGAGAGTCCCGCCATTTGGAGTTCGGATCCGTCGGTCGTATCAAGAATCAGTCCAGTCGCTGGCCCCGCCAGCAAGCAGACAATTTCCTCGATAGCTCAATGGTAGAGCGGCCCGCTGTTAACGGGCAGGTTGTAGGTTCGAGTCCTACTCGAGGAGTTCTGAGAAAGGCCTCGTAAAGAGGCCTTTTCTCGTTAACGGTCTGGGCCTTTCGCCCACCGCGCGTATCTCT
>JAIEQQ010000571.1 GCA_019747615.1 Phycisphaerales bacterium | reverse complement strand
GCCGCCGCCCCCCCCCCCCCCCCCCCACCCACACCCCCCGCCCCCCCGCCGCGCGGCCCGCCGCCGACCAGCTCATACACCGCGCCGACTTCGCCGCTCGTTGCCATCTCAAGCCTCGTCATCTCGATCGGCCGCGTCGTCGTGCTCGTCGCCAGCGTGAATCAGCGTCCACGCCGTTTCCATGCCCATGAGCGCAAGATCCGGCACGATGTGCTCCACCAGTTCATCGTTCTCAAAGATCATCGGCGCATCGCCGCCGGTGGCGATCACCCGCGGATACGCGCCGTTCATCGCCCCGTACCGGTCAATCTGCAGATGCGCCAGCCCCCGCACGCTCGCGGCACATCCCAGCCGAATCGCATCCGCCGTCGTCCGCCCGAGTTCCCCCTCCGGCAGCGGCGCCGTCGCGTCCAAGGTGGGCAGCGCGTCGGTCCCCGCGCCAAGAGCCGCGAGCATCATCCGATACCCCGGGGCGATCACGCCGCCCTTGAACACGCCGAACGCATCGACAAAGTCCACCGTCACCGCAGTGCCCGCGTCGATCACCACGCTCGCCTCGCCGCCACGTCGATGCGCCGCCAGCGCACAGAGCAAGCGATCAACCCCCACCGTCAGCGGCGGCGTCAGCTCCGTCAAGATCGGGATCGGCAGCCGCGTCGCGCCGTCGCTGGCCTGATCAACCGACGCAGCCTGGCCGCCATCGCCACGCGACCCACCGCGCGGAGCCGGCGCGACCAGCCGGTAGACGCGCACCATCGCGCCGCCCAGCCGCTCACGAAGCGCGTGCAACATCGCCGTCGATACGCTCTCGTTCACCGTCGCCAGCACCACCGCCACCCGATCGCCCACGCACGCAGCGATCGCGTCGGCCACGCCCGCAACAAGTTGCTCGCGGGGTCCATTCAGCAGCACCCGGCTCGGCTGCAAGCCGTGGGCCTTGGCCTCGCCAGCATCATCGCCCGGCCCGCGATACGCCGCGACCCGAGTTCGAGAGTTGCCCACCGACACCATGATCACGTCGTCGTAGTTCATCGCGAGGACCGTAGGTGCGTTCGCGCCCGAGCGGCGCGTCGCACCGTCGGCGTGGCGAGTGTGCCCGCTCGCGCCCCGCCATCTCTTCGTCGTTACACTTCAATCAGCCCGATCGTTCAAGACGCCCCGCCCACGACGTCGCCCTCGCGCCCCTCACACCCGGCCCGCCCTCGTCAACCGCCCACCCATGCCCCGCTGCCGCATCGACACCACGATTCAGCGCCACACCGTCGATGGCTTCGACTTCCCGCTGGGCGCGTACCCCATCGAGCCGATGACCTCGCGCGCCGGCTACACGCTGCACTTTGAATCCGCCGACGCCGACGACACCAACGACGAGGCCGGCCAACTCGAGCAATGGCCCGATCGCTACGTCTTTGACATCGTCATCAAGGCCACCCGCGTCGAGTCGCTCTGCCGCTCGCTCTTCAGCATGCTGCCAGGTCGCGTCTACCCGATCCTCGATGTGCTGGGCAACGACGCCTATCGCGAGGCCGACCCCTACGTCGCCTACGACCTCATCGGCCAGGAGCACTTCACCGAAGCCCTCCGGCGCTATCGAGGCTGGTTCTACGAGGACGGCCTCGTCGGCTTCGGCGTCATGAGCGACGAGCCCTTCATCTACATCTTCATCGACGAGCACAAGATCGTCACCGTCCGCGTCGAGGCCTCGCTCAAGCCGAAGGTCGAGAGCATCCTGGCAGCGTTTGATCTGCACGAGGTCGATCAGATCGCAGGCGCCGACGCTGCGCTCCACGAACACCGCGGCGTGCTGGACTGCCCCACTGACCGGCCCGACCTGCTGTGCCCCGAAGAGATCATCGAGGAGCTGCGCGACTCCTGGGGCCTCCAGCTCAACATCGATGTCGATCGCAACCTCGACGAGTTCGGCAACGCTTTGGGCTTCACGCCCTGGCGGTGCCTCGTGCGCGTGCTGGAATCGCCGAGCGCCGAGATCCGCTATGCCGAGGTCTTTCTGATCGCTGATTGCTACAGCGCCGCCGTGCGACAGGCGTGCGAAGCGGTGGAGGATCTCATCGAAGACGAAGAACAGGCCGCGATCGAGGCCGATCGCTCGGGCGGCCGAATGAAGGACCGTCGCGCGGACCGCCCGAAGCGGAACCGCTCCGGCGATGACGCTGAGAAGACGCGCGAGGCCGCTTCGGGCTCGCCATCGGACGAGCCGGATCCTTTCGATGAACTCGAGAACGACCCAATCCCTCTGGACGACCTCGGCAACGACCTTGACGACATTCCGGATGTCGACGCCCTCTTCTGCGACCGCGTCACCGAGGCTGATTTCGAGGACGCGGTGCCCGACGGGCGCGGCAAGAACGCGCCGCTCAACGCCGAGCGCGTGATCTTCACCCGCTGGCTTGAATAGCGCACCACCGCCCAGAGCACCGTGCCACCGATCTGTACTCAGGTCGGTGCCGAGCGCTGGCCATTCTCTGTCGCCCTCAACCTCACTCCGGCAGCGAAACACGCCGCGTGCGCCGCTGGGCCCGCAGGTCCATCTCGTCGCCGGGCCCGCCGATGCCGCCCGAATCGCGATCCGCCTCGGCCTCTTCCGGTGCGCCGGGGATCTCCTCGTTGAGCAGGCCCGCCTCGATCGCGATCCGCGTGAGCTCGACACGGTTCCGAACGCCGAGCTTGTTGCCCAGCGCCAGGCGGTGCGCTTCGATCGTCTTGCGGCTGCGGAACAGTCGCTTGGCGATCGCCGCGGTCGTCAGGCCGCGCGCCACCAATCGAAGGATCTCAAGCTCGCGGGGCGTCAGCACCGCCAGGCGACCGTGATCCACGAACTTCGCGTACACGTGCTCGATATCGCTCGTCTCCGAGCGATCACGATCCGAGGGCACCGTGCCGCGGCAAGTGATCAACAGCCGAACGACATCGCCGGACAGCGGAAGCCGCCGCAGCGTTGTGCGAGTGCGCACGCCGCGCCACACGCTGTGCAAAACGATCGGCTTGCCGCTCATCGCGACGCGCCGGAACAACTCCAGTCGCTCGGCCGCGGCGTCCGCTGGCAGCAACTCGTTGACAGTGAGGCCGACGCGGGCATTCTCCGGGCGCCAAAAGCTCAGCTTCTGGCTCACAAACAGAAAGCGACCATCCTGATCAACAACACCGACATCGCAGCCGGTGTCGTGGAGCAACGTGTTCCAAAACTCCGCGGCGAACGCGTCGTTCAGTTCGGGGATCGCCGCGAGTTCGGCGTGATCGACTGGGCGGTCGGTCATGGGCAAAACCTCCGTGTGGGGCACAGAATCGAGATTGGTGGGGCCAAGAGCATTCGGCATCCGACAGACAAACTATACACCGACTGAGGGACGGGGCGAGCAATCGATATTATAGAAGATCATCTTTCTCAGGGTATATCCGCAAGGACAACACCGCGACATCGACGCCATGTTCGTGAGCGGAAGCGGCTTTGGCGCAGAAATCGCGACATTTTTGTCAAGACTGACGCTGACCCGCCGCACAAAGTGCGATCAAAAACCGAACGCATGGTCCGGTCTGGCTCATAGGCCGATCAGGAGCCGCTCGGGCCGCTCCAAAGACGACTTGATGGCGACCAGGAACTGCACCGCCTCAGAGCCGTCCAGCAAGCGGTGGTCGTAGCTGAGAGCCAGGTACATCATCGGGCGAAGGGCGATCTCGCCGGGCTTGTCCGGGTGCTCGACTGGGCGGTTCTTGATCGAGTGCATGCCCAGGATGGCTGATTGCGGGGCGTTGAGGATCGGCGTGCTCAGGAGTGAGCCGAAGATGCCGCCGTTGGTGATGGTGAACGTGCCGCCTTGGAGATCATCGAGGCCGAGCTTGCCATCGCGGGCGCGGCCGGCGAGTTCCTTGATGCCGGCCTCGATCTGGGCGAAGTTCAGGTCCTGGGCGTTGCGCAGCACCGGGACGGTCAGTCCCTTGGGCGTGCTGACGGCGACAGCGATGTGCTGCCCGGCGTGGCGCTCGACCTCAAGCTCGCCCGAGGGGCTCTTGACGATGTACGAGTTCACGGTCGGGAAGGCCTTCAGCGCGCCGACGACGGCCTTTACGAAGAACGACATGAAGCCGAGGCCGATGGCGTTCTTCTTCTCGAACTCTTCCTTGTAGCGCGTGCGGAGCGCCATGACGTTGGTCATGTCCACTTCGTTGAAGGTGGTCAGCATCGCCGCGGTGTGCTGGGCCTCGACGAGGCGCTGGGCGATGCGCTGACGCAGGGGCGAGAGCCGCTCGCGCTGGGCGGGGGCTGATGGCGAAGCGGGCGCTGTGGCGGTGGAAGCCGCGGGGCGCGAGGCGGCGGCGGGCGCGGGCGCTGCGGTGCTGGCGGCCAAGACGTCTTGCTCTCGGATGCGACCGGCGGGGCCGGTGCCTTGCAGGCCGGCGAGGTCCACGCCCTTTTCCTCTGCGACCTTGCGAGCCAGCGGCGTGGCGCGGACATCGGCGCTCACCGGTTGTGAAGCCGGCGCGTGCGTTGCAGCGCCGTTGCTCTTGGCGGCGGCGGCGGGCGCGCTGGGCGCGGCGACGGCAGTCGCAGGCGCGGCTGCGGCCGGGGCGGTCGCTTTGTCGTCGATCGTCCCGACGATTGCGCCGATTGCGACGGTGTCGCCTTGCTTGGCACGCTGCGTGACAACGCCCGCGGCGGACGCCGGAATCTCCAGCGTCACCTTGTCGGTCTCAAGCTCAAGGACCGCCTCATCTCGCTTGACGAACGCGCCGTCAGCCTTGAGCCAGCGGGTGATGACGCCGCTGGTGACGCTCTCGCCGGCGGAGGGGATGACGATGTCGATGGGCATGGGGCGGGGTCCTGGAGGAAGGGCCGAGGTGTGAGGGCCGAGGGCCGAGGGGCGGGGGGAACGGGTCGAGGGCAGAGGAAATGAGCAAATGGCAAATGAGCAAATGGCAAATAAGACAGGAACCGGTCAGCGTTTGGTTGATGGGGACTTTGTGGAGGCCGGGGTTGCATGACCGTTGGACTTGGCGGCGATGGGGGCCGCGGCGGCCGTCGCGGCGGCAGGCGCGCCAGCTGGTGCCGCGGGCGCGGGGGCGATGGCTTCGGTGAGGATCTTTTCCTGCGTCTTCTTGTGGGCGTACTCACTGCCGCCGGCGGGCGAGGCGCTGGGCGGGCGGCCGATGTACTTCAGCGTGATCCCGGCGGTCTGCGCGAACGAATCCATGGCGTACAAGTACGCGCCCTGATTCCGCGGCTCCTCCTGCACCCATACACGCTCGGCGCTGGCGGGGTACCGCGAATCGATGTCCTTGAGCATGTGCACGTTCAGCGGATACAGCTGCTCGACACGCACGATCGCGACGTCGTCGCGCTTGCTGAGCGTGCGCCGCTCGTGCAACTCGTGATAGATCTTGCCCGAGCAGTAGATCACGCGCTTGATGTTCTTTGGCGCCTTGCCGATCGTCGGATCATCGATCAGGTGGCGGAACTCGGCGTTGATCAGGTCATCGACGCTGCTGGTTTCGGCGCGCAGGTACTTCTTGGGCGTCATCACGATCAGCGGCTTGCGGAAGTCCCGCATCATCTGCCGTCGGAGCATGTGGAAGTGCTGAGCGCCCGTGCTGGGGTAGCAGACTTCCATGTTGTGATCGGCGCAGAGCTGGAGGAATCGCTCCAGACGTGCGGAGGAATGCTCGGGGCCTTGGCCTTCGTAGCCGTGGGGCAGCAGGAGGACGAGGCCGGCCCAGCGCTGCCACTTGACCTCGCTGGAGGCGATGTACTGGTCGATCATCACCTGCGCGCCGTTGACAAAGTCGCCGAACTGCCCCTCCCACATCGTGAGGCATCCCGGCGCACCGCGGCTGTAGCCATAATCAAAGCCCATCACGCCGAACTCGCTCAGCGGCGAGTCCCACACGTCCAGCATCGCCTGCTTGCCGGGCTGGATGTTGTTCAAGGGCGTGTAGCGCTCGTCGGTCTTCTCATCACGCAAGACCGCGTGGCGCTGCGTGAACGTGCCGCGGCGGCAGTCCTGCCCGCTGAGCCGGACCGGGAAGCCATCCAGCAGCAGCGCGCCGATCGCCAGCAGCTCGGCGTCTGCGTGCGAGAGATTCTTGCTCGTCGGCAGATTCGCGCGTGCCAGAAGCAGGCCCTTGAGCTTGGTGTTGAGATTGAAGCCCTCTGGTGCAGTGCCCAAGGCGTTACAGAGCTTCGCGAGTGTCGCGGCGCTGATGGCGGTCTTGGGAGACTTCAGCGAGTACGTGGCATTGAGGCCCTTCCAGTTGCCCTGGCCCGGCGGCGGCACCGGGTTGACCGGCTTGCCATGGGCGGCGGCCTGACCGGCATCGAGCTCATCAAACTCGCGCTTGAGCATCGCGTCAACGCTTGCGCGATCAACGACGCCCGCCTCGATCATCCGATTGGAATACACCGTGAAGGTGCCGGGGTGCTGCTTCACGCTCGCGTACAAGCGCGGCTGCGTGTACGTCGGCTCGTCCTGCTCGTTGTGGCCATAGCGACGGAAGCAGACCAGATCGACGAAGACGTCCTTGCGGAACTTCTGGCGATAATCCGCCGCGAGTCGCGCGGAGGCGACGACCGCATCCAGATCATCGGCGTTGACGTGCAGCACCGGGCAGTTGACCATTTTGGCGATGTCGGTGCAGTACTGGGTGCTGCGTGCGTCGCGCGGGTCGGTGGTGAAGCCGACCTGGTTGTTGATGACAACGTGGATCGTGCCGCCGACGCGATAACCATCGAGCTGGCTCATCGTGAGGCACTCAGCGACGATGCCCTGTCCGGCGAGCGCGGCGTCGCCGTGGATCAGCAGGGACATGAATCTCTGGCGTTCGGTGTCGTTCTCGCGATCCTGCTTGGCGCGCGTGCGGCCCATGACGATGGGGTTGACGCTTTCCAAGTGGCTGGGGTTGTTCAGGAGCGAGAGATGGATCGAGCCCTTGCCGTCGCGCAGCGGCTGATCGCCGGAGTAGCCGCGGTGGTACTTGACATCTCCGCCGCCGTTGAGGGCCTCTTCGAGCCAGGCGTCCTCGAACTCGGTGAAGAGCTTGTGGAGGTCCTTGCCCAGGAAGTTTCGCAGCACGCTGAGGCGGCCGCGATGGGCCATGCCGAGGATGATCTCTTCGGTGCCGAGTTCACCGGCGCGCTGCGCGAGCCACTGCAGGAACGGGATGAGCGACTCGCCACCTTCGAGGCTGAAGCGCTTCTTGCCCTGGTAGCGCTTGCCGAGGAACCCGTCGAACGATTCGGCGCTGGCGAGCTGCTTCAAGATCAGCGTGCGATCCTCGACAGTCAGGGCCGGGAACGCAGCGCGTTGCTCGAACTGCGCCAGGAACCAGAGGCGCTCGTGCGGATCGGGGATGTGCGTGAACTCGACGCCGATGGAGCCGCAGTAGACGCGCTCGAGGTGATCGACGATCTCCCCGACAGTGGCGCTCGCGCGACCCGCCATCACGCCGGTGCGCACGACCTTGGATAGATCGGCGGACGAGATGGAATACGCCGCGGGGTCCAGACGTGCGGGGCGATTGGGAGCGCGATTGAGCGGGTCGAGACGGGCACCCTGATGGCCCTGCTCGCGATAGGCGTTTGTCAGTTCATCGACGGCGTACTGGAGCTGCGGCACGCCATCACCGGCAGCGCCCGAGGGCACCGGCGCGCCGGAGAGCGCGAGATCAAAGCCCTGAAAGAACGATCGCAAGTCCGGCGGGATCGACCCCGGATCCTGCTTGAACGCCTCGTACTGCTGCTGCAGGTAGTCGGCGTTCCAGCCATTGACGGCGGGTGAGACAGCGTTGATCGGCGTGGACATTCCAGAGCCCGGATAGAGTGCGCATGACGCCCGACGACGGCCCATCCATCGCACGGGAGCAATGGTAGTCGCTTGGATCGGCGGCTGGCGAGCACACGTTCAGCCAATGATCCAACAAAGGAGCAATCTCATGCACACCAATCACGCCGGTCTGCGTCGCGCGGGGTTCATCGCCACCACCATCGGCCTGCTGGCGCTAGGGTCGCTGGTCGGCGGGGCCTGGGGTCAGGGCGGCTCCGCGTCGATCTCGCTGCCCATCTCGGCGGAGGCTGGCTCGGGGTTTCTGGTCACGGTTTCTGGGAGCAACCGCGTCTACGCGGTGCCGCCAGCGGGCGATGGGAAGCTGATCCCGGTGAATCTCAACAACGACGGGCTGGTGCAGCCGCTGACGAGCACGCTGGCGTTCAACATCGCCGGCGAGAGCTTCCTGATCCCGCTGGGCAACGACCGCTGGGCGCATGTCACACTGAAGGGGCTGGCCCGCGACGCCGGCACGATCGAAGCGCGGCTGATCAAGAGGTGAGGGGAGAGGCACTGGGCACTGGGCACTGGGCATTTGGCAGTCGGCATGAAGAACTCGCGAGCAGCCGCGAGATTCTCCGCCGTCGGCGTGTGCCGATGCGCGGAGTTCCGGCTTCCACGATTGCCGATTGCCGACTCCCGATTGCCGAGCCCAATCAGTGCTTCGCACCCGGCTTTGACGGCAACACCACCGACAGCACCGTCGCCAGCGCGAGCGTGCCGAGCACCACCACCAGCGAGAGCGTGGTGTCGATCTTGATCGGGTCCGCCTTGGTCATGCCGATGACGTGCAGATAGGGCGGCACGCTGAGCAGCAGCAGCTTCACGCCGACGAACGCAAGGATGAGAATCAGCGCCGGCTTGAGGAAGCGGAACTTGGCGATGAGGGCCGCGAGGCAGAAGTACAGCGCCCGCAGACCGAGGATCGCGAAGATGTTGCTGGTGAAGACGATGAACGGGTCCGGCGTGATCGCGAAGATCGCCGGGATGGAGTCCACCGCGAAGACGAGGTCGGTGATCTCGACCATGATCAGCGCCAAGAACAGCGGCGTGATCGCCCACTTGACGCTGAGGCTGCCGGCGGGCGCGGGGTCCATGACTTCTTTGCCGCTAGAGTCCTTGCTGTAGGTTGGCTTGAGCGTGCGCTTGGTGAAGAACTTTTGGCCATCGTAGAACTCGGTGACGCGGAAGAACTTCTTGCACAGCTTCACCGCGATGTTCTGGCTGACGTCGTCGTTGGCCTTGATCAGGGCCATCTTGAGGGACGTCAGGATCAGGAAGCCGCCGAAGATGATCAGGATCCACTGATACTTCAAGATCAGGCCCGCGCCCAGGAAGATCATCCCGCCTCGCATGACCAGCGCGCCGATGATGCCCCAGAAGAGCACGCGATGCTGGTACTTGGCGGGCGTGCCGAAGAACGCGAAGATCAGCGCGATGACGAAGATGTTGTCCATCGCCAGCGATTTCTCAACGACGTATCCCACCAGGTACTGCTTCGCGGCGTCCAAGCCCCCCACCTCGCCCGAGACGATTAGCGGCGCACCGGCCTTCATCGCTTCGGCGGTGCTGTACATCGGCGTGTTCAGCCCGAGCCCCAGCCAATGGTTCTCGTAAGCGAAATACACTCCGCCCGCAAAGAGCAACCCGCAGGTGACCCAGATGACCGACCACGTCGCGGCTTCCTTCATCGAGACTTCGTGGGCCTCACGATGGAAGACGCCGAGGTCCAGCGCCAGAAACACCAGCACAAGCAAAAGGAAGATCCCGTACGCGTAGAGCTTGGGATCAAAGCCGCCGCCTGTTGCAGCGGGCGCGACCGTCGCCATTGCGGTGCCGAGGTCGGTCGTCAGAGTGGCCAACATGAGGAGCGTGTCCATACCGAGCATTCTCCGCCGCGGACCTGATCTGTTGACACAGACTGATCGCGCGGCATCGCTGAGATTTGCTTGGTCTTGCTCGTGCCCACCGGCGGAAACCGCCAATGTCAGGGTGAAGCGGGGAGAGGTCATCTCCCGTGTTGACGCCGCACGCCCCCATTCATTGGAATGGGTGGCTACTCCCCAAGAACGCCGGATCTTTAGAGGGCTCGCGCGTCAGGTCAACCGACGTACGCAGTCTTTGGGCAAGACGACCGCCGATGTGTGCTCTCGCGACCGCGCAACAATCGCGCTGCACCGAGTGAAGGTGCGGTGTTGCGTCGTGTTCCGTCGCTCGTGATCACACCTTCGGGGACGAAGGCGGCGAGTCCGCGTTCGGGGCCCACACGTTGCCGACGCCGACACCGCCAGCATTGCTCGGTCCGGGCGCAGCACCGCTCGTCGCGTGCCCGTTGGCAGTGCCGTTGGCATATGCCGCGTTCGGCGCGGGCGGGACGATCTTGGGCTCGCCGTAGTCCATGAGGTCGCCGAACTTGGCAAAGAGCTTGTCGCCCTTGAGCTGCCCGGCGAAGTTGCCGCCGACCGGTTGACCGGCCTTGAGACGCGGGAAGTGCTCGCCCTCCCAGCTTGCGGGGTACTTCATGTCTTCCATGCCCACCGCGGCCTTCGTCGGGAACAGCGGGCGGAAGGTATCGCACATCACCGCCAGCTCGCCGGTGTAGGCGTGCTGCATGCTGGCCTCGATGGTGCCGGGGTGCGGGCCGTGCGGGATGCCCTGCGGATGGAGCGTGAGGCTGCCGATCTCGATCCCCTTGCGGCTGCCGAAGTTCCCCTCGACGTAGTAGAGCACCTCGTCGGAGTCGATGTTGCTGTGGTTGTACGGCACCTTGATCGCGTGCGGGTGCCAATCGAGCATGCGCGGGCAGAACGAGCAGATGACGAAGTTGTGCGCCTCGAACGTCTGATGGATCGGCGGCGGCATGTGCAGCTTGCCGGTGATCGGCGCGAAGTCCTCGATGTTGAAGACGAACGGGTAGTAACAGCCGTCCCAGCCCACGATGTCCAGCGGGTGATAGTGGAAGAGGTACGAGTGCATGCAGTCGCGAGCCTTCACGCGGACCTCGAACTCGCCGTAGCCCTCGACGAACATCGGCAGGCCGCCCGGGTGCCCGTTGATCTGCTCCGGCTCGTGGACCGGCAGGCGCAAGTCGCGCTCGCAAAATGGCGCGTGCTCCAGGAACTGGCCCGTGGCCTTGCTCACATACCGCGGCGGCGGCCCGATGTGGCTGCCGTTCATCGTCTCGATGAGCAGGTACTTGCCCAAGGGCATCGCCTCGGCGGTCCACGCATCACCGGCGCCGGCGGGCTTCCAGCCGGCCTTGGCGCTCGGTGTCGGAAGCGGCGAGGGAGCCGCGCCACTGCCCGCGGCGGCGCACTGCTGCGCGTTCTGGTGCGCATACCGCTCCTCGGCGGTCATCGTCGCATCATCCCAGATCATCGTGTAGATCACGCCCTTGGGAATGACCACATAGTCCTTGGGCTTAAACCGCAGCGCGCCCATCATCGTGAAGCACACGCCGGAGCCGAAGTGGATGAAGATGCACTCGTCGCCCTGGCCGTTCTTGTAGTGGTAGCCCATCTGCCGCAGCGGATTGCAGACGGTCATCTCGACATCGGTGTTGCCGAAGAGCACGACGCGCCCGTCGATCGTGTCGCCCTTGGGCGGCACCGGCGCACTCTTGACGTGACGCATCCGCATCGTGTCCACCTCGACGTACTCGGCCTTGGTCGAGTAGAGCGTCTTCCAGCCGTAGACCTGCGTCGGCGGGTTGATGTGGTACATCGTGCTCGATGGGCCGCTGAAACCCTCGGTGCCGAAGAGCTCCTCAGAGTAGAGCGCGCCGTCCGGACGGCGGAACTGCACGTGACGCTTCTTGGGCATGGTGCCGAGACGGTAATAGTGCGGCATATCGGGCCTCCAGTGAATGCGGAGCGCTTTACAATACGCCGGGTTTCTCAAGCTCGTTCAACGCGGCCCGCCAAGCGTCGGTGCCGATGACGGTGGACGTCGTCCCAAGATTGATCACCGTTTCAGAGATCACGCCGCCCGAGTGCGAGGCGAGCTTCTCGGCGTACACAACCAACTCGCGCGGCGTCGTCGGAATCACCGACGCGGACGGTGCGTCCGGCGAGCTCATCGCCGCGCCCGTGACCAGCTCGGCCTCGCCGGTGTACACGCACAGCAGGGCTCGTTTCTCGCTCACGGCGTGAACGGCGGGTGCTGACGGGCGGTCGGGCGTTCCGGACATGAACAGCGGCGTCCCGTCAAGCAGAAGCCGTCGCGCCACGCGGGCTTGGCCCCACTTGGAAGGACGCGCTGACTCGTTACGCAAGAACGCCAGAAGCCCGTCGGGCGCGACTCGGTCAAAGAGATACTCATAGGTCGCCGCCAGCCCGCTCACGGGAGTCGTGATCGCGTGGTCCCCGCGATTGAGATTGATCATCACCGCCTCGATCACCCCCGACCGCATCATCATCGACAACGCCGCCGGTGTCGCCATCTCCAGCGTCGCAAACGCGCCACCCCCCGCGGCCAGACCGTTCTCGACCGCGCACGCGTGCGCACGCGCGGCCGAGGTGAAGAGCACGACGTGCAGCAGGCCGTTCTCTCGCATGCACAGCGGGTTGATCGGCTGGCCGCTCTCCATCGACGACTCGACGGTCCCTGCCGGCGGTGGCGAGGGCAACGCGTGAAGCGTCGGAAGCGACAGGAACTTACGAAAGTAGTCGTGCGACGCCGGTCCGGCACCCTGCGCGGCGACATACGCGTCGTGCAGCGGCGTGAAGTCGTCGATGATCCGCCCCGGCGGCGTGCCCTCGTTGCTCGCGTCAACCGCGCCGCTCGAAACGCCGCCGCTCGCTGGCTGGGCGCCTGATGAGGTCGATCCACCGGCGGGTCGCGCCGGCTCGCCCTTCGAACCACCCTTGAGCCAGTTGAGTATCCCCATACGTTTCCCCTTTCGCGTGACCACTCCCAAACGCGGCGAGACTATACCGACCGTGCGTCGCCCCCGGCGGCGAAGCCTGGCAGGCTTTCGGCTGGCCCGCAGTGGTCGGGATATTGCCGCGAGAGGCACCCGCGCCGGCGGCGGCGAGGTGCGCAGAGTCGAGGTGCTGGGCGACTGACCGAACGCGGCGGTTGGCCGCGACGATCGACGCCCCGAAACCGGCTATACTGATCGAAAGCCGCGGGCGTAGTTCAGCGGTAGAACGTCAGCTTCCCAAGCTGAATGTCGGGAGTTCGATCCTCCTCGCCCGCTTT
>JAIEQQ010000225.1 GCA_019747615.1 Phycisphaerales bacterium | reverse complement strand
AATCAGCCCGCGGGCACGCCGCTGGCGCTGACGCCGGACCAAGCGATCACGGTGCAGATCGCCGGCGTCGATGTCCTCGTCGATCGACTGGACTCCACCGGCGAGATCGGCCTTGAACTGCTCGCGCCCGCATCCGGCGTGCTGAGTGTCTATCACGCGCTACTGACGCTTGCACACGAGCCCGCCAGCGCGCAGCGCATGAACGCCCCGCCGCTGGTCCGCCCCATCGGCTTCGCGGCGTGGAACATCGCCCGCCTCGAAGCCGGCACGCCCGTGTACTACCTGGACTTCGGGCCCGACTCGCTCCCCGGCGAGAGCGGCGTGCTCAACGATCGCGTGTCGTTCACCAAGGGCTGCTATCTGGGCCAGGAGATCGTCGCGAGAATGAACGCGCTGGGCCACCCCAAGCAGCGCGTCGTCGCTCTGCGATTGACGGACCCGAGCACGGAGATCGACGCATCCTCCGCGTCGCTTTCGCGCGAGGCGGGTGCCGAGGCTCGCGAGATCCTGATGGCGCGTTTCCCAAACACCGGCGCACCGCTTTACCTTGATACCGTTGCGCCCGTCGACGCCAGCACGCCGCCACCAGCGCCAGTGGGTGCGATCACCAGCAGCACGCTCGCTCCCCTGCTGAGCCGCTCACCGATCGCGCTGGCCATGGTCGCGTGGAAAGCCTCGCAGCCCGGAACAAAGCTGCTGGTGGATTGCGACGGTGCGTTGCTGCCGGGCGTGGTGCAGGAGCACCTGACGTTCGTCAAGCGGCCCGCGCACGGTGCCTAGGTTCGATCGCGCCCGTCGCGCTGCGAATCCCGAACGTCTCGAACGCACGGGAGCGCCCGGACGCTGTGATCGCGCAATCGCCTACGCGACGGAAGCCCACGCCCAAGCACGCGTCGCTCACTCAGCGCTGCGTGCTGCGCATCCGGATGATCTCCTGCGTCCGCAGCAGCGTCTCGAGGCCCTGCCGGTCCGCGAGTTCGTACGTGCCGTTGCGGTTGATGTCCACCTCAAGCTGGTAGCTTGTGAACGGCAACGCCCACGCGGCGTACAAGTCCTCGATCGTCACCAGCCCGTCGCGGTTCACATCGCCAGAGCCGAGCTCGAACGTCAGCGGCACCGTCTGCACGCTCGATCGCCCGCTCAGCTCGAACGCGACGATCGTGATCTGATTCACGCCCGCCGGCAGCGAGCCCGACGACAACCGCCACTCAAATCGGTCGTACTGGAACGCCTGCGTCGAGCTGTTGATCAGCGTCAGCGGGTTCGCGCCCTGCGCAATGTTCGCCAGAATGTGGACTGAGTTGACGGTGCGATCCGTCGTCGTCACACGATACTGGAACAGCCCGCCGCCGATCGGCACCAGCGTCGGCTGGAGTGTCACCTGCGGCGGAAGAAGGTCAACGTAGAACACCTTGCGGAAGTCGTTGAAAATCGGCAGGCCGCCATCGGTGCGGCGTCGATAGCACAGCACGTTCAGGTAGTTCACGCCCTCGGGCAGTTGGTTCGTGTTGATCACCTGGCGGTAGAGCCCGGCGGTGCCGGTTCCGCCGGTGCCCGAGATCGGCGAGCGCTGCGTGAGGAAGCTCTCGTACCCACCATCGAGCTGAAGGCCCGCGGGCTGATCGAAGTTGCCGTTGCCGTTGTAATCGGCAAAGCCGCCGTTGAGCCGGAAGAACGCCTGATCGTCCCAGTTGTTGGTGTCGCTGGGGTCGGTCTTGGTGGTGTCGAGCCGGATCTCAAACGTCGGCGTGTTGATCACGTCCATCGGCGTTGTGCGCCGCTGGAACTGCGGCACGCTGACCGGGTCCGCGGGGATCACGCCCGCTGCGCCGGTCAGCGTGAGCGTGCCGCTCGGTGCCGCGGGGCCGTAGACCACGTAGCCGCGATGATGCTCAACGGTGTTGCCGCTCACAGTCGCGGCGTTGTTCGGCACTGGCAGCAGCACGCGCCGGTTGCCGTCCACCGTGATGACGCTCGGGATCTGGTTCGAGGCGTCAACGATCGGGTCGTTCCACGCGCCGGTGAGTTCCTGCAAGCGCGTGCCCGGGGGGAACGTTGTCTGCACGCTTCGCAGCGCGACGCCTGGGGTGTACGAATCGGAGATGCCGACGAGCAAGCTCGCCGCGGCTTCGGTGCCAATGTCGTTCTTCGTCGGATCGCTGGCCAAGAAGTTTGAGCGCTCAAAGACCAGCACGTCGTTCACCGACTGGTTCTGCGGGTCCGTCGAGTTGAGCGTGTAGAACAGGCTCTTGGGCGCGCCGGGAAGGTTCGCGTTGTCGGTGCGAACGTACTGGTTCGCGATCCTCACCAGACGCTGCAGGTGCGGATCACCATCGCCCAGAGCCGTCGGGTTACCCTCGCGCGGCCAGAACCCGCGATTCGAGAATCGCGTGTGCATCTCGCGCGAGTTGTGATACACGATCGGCCTGCCCGGCATGAACAGGATCAGCGCGTGCTGCGGCAACGCCGCCAGGTCCGTCCCCGGGAAGCCCGGCGCTGAACCTCCGCCGCCCGTCGAGCCGTTGTCGTGCGAGTACACATGGCGCACGCCCTGGCTGCCGTTCTGGAAGCCGTCGTCCTGAAGGTCCAGTGACGCATTGAGCACATTCTGCCAGGAGCCAAAGCCGCGGGATCCGCGAATATCGCGGAGCTGGCCGGCCTGGTTCAGGTCCAGCGCATCGCGATTTCCGAAGCCGTCCTTGTTGCGGATGTACGTTTGGATGAAGCTGTTGCTGTCGACGATCTCGCCGAACGAGAACGGCGTGCCGGGGTTGCCGCCCGGGTAGATCCGCCGGTTGAAGACCGCCGCGTCGTAGTCGTTGTTCCAGAACGACTGCGGGATGTGCTTCGCGGCGTCGAGCCGGAAGCCATCGACCTTGTACTCCTCCAGCATCCACTGCACCGAGCGCAGCAGCAGTCCCTTGGCGTTCTCCATCGTCGCGTCGCCGGCCATCGGATTCGCGGTGTTGAACGGGTAGATGGTCCACGTCGCCCCGTTGGCCGGGTTCACAAACGTCGTCGGCGTCAACTGCAAGTCCGGGTAGAACCGCGCGTTGGCCGGGTTCGGCCGATTGCGGAAGTTGCCGATCGGGATGTTCGTCTGACCCGGCGGAGGTGTCGCCGTCACCGGCTGCCGCACGAACTGATAGTTCTTCTCCTGCGCAATGTCGATCAGGCCGACCAGATCGCCAGCGAAGAGGTCGTAGTTCGCGCCACCGGGGTCCATGCTCTGCTTCGAGCCGTCGTGGAAATCACCCCAAAAGTCGCCGCCGGTGGCGGGCAGATAAAAGCCCGGCCAGCCGCCATCGGCGAGGAACGCCCCGTTGCTGGTGCGGGCGCCGTTGTGATTCATGATGAGGTCGACGTAGCTCTCGACGCGCGATCGGCGCATCTCCGAGATCATCGAGCGGAAGAACTGATCGGTGCCGTAGATCGTCTCGGACCCGGGCGAGCCAAGATCAAATCGATCAAAGACGTCGTAGCCGGGCGAGCCGTCGCTGGCCTTCCACACTGGCGGGAGCCACATGGCGTTGTACCCGGTCATGAACGCATCGGGCAGGCGTGCCTCGATGTTGCGCCACGAGGTCTCGAACCATTGGATATAGATCTGGCGATCCTGCGCCTGGGCCTGCCCGTGCGTGCCCACCGGCGACAGAAGACCCACCGCCAGCGCGATCGCGGCGATGCGAGCACGCAGATGAAGGGGCCCGAGCTGAGCAACAAATGAGCCCCGCGATTGACACTGACGCATGCCGTCCTCCACGATCTGAGTGATCACACCACCGAGGGAAAACCCGCCCAAAGCCCGCACGAGAATCGCCCGGGCTGCCAAAAGCCTACACCGCACGTCAGGCTTCGCCACACGATTCGGGACTTTCTTTGCAACGGTTCCAGAACTCGGCCAAGCACACCCCGATCGCCCCGCCCGCCAGCACCGCCCAGGCACAAAACACCCCAGTTTCACATCACGGCGTCGTAAACCCGATCGGCGACAGCCCGCTCGTGACCCGCTGCTTGGCCCCCGGGGCAACCACCTGCTTCACGAACGCTCGATACTCCGTCTCCACCCGCGCCAGGTCGCCATTGACGTAGACCCGGAACACCTGGGCGCCAAGATTCCTGGCTAGCAGCATCACACTCCGCCGATCCTGAGACTTCAGCGCGCCGCTGGCACGCAGCCGCTCGATCATCGTCGTGCCCAGGCTCCCGCCGGAGGCATCCTTGACCATCTTCTCGAATGCGCCGCGGTACTTGCCACCCTCGCCCTCGCGAAGGAAATGCACCAGCGCCCACACCTGCGCGTAATACGTCACGCCCGCCTCGTTGCCCATCGCCAAGATCTGATCCGGCGACGCGGACAGGATTGTCTCCAGCGGCAGCAACTGGTTCGCGTCCGCCGCGGCTCGGAGGCGATCGAATCGCTCAAGGTTGTTCCAGCCGCTGAAGATCACGCCGTCTTTGGTAAAGCGGTGTCCCTCGAAGAACGTCGCGATCCCCTCCTCGGCCCAGATCGGCAGCGACTCGGCAAAGCTCGACTGCGTGAACTGATGCCAGCCCTCGTGGCTGGCGATCGACATGGTGTCCGACGGGCCGATGTCAAAGAGGTAGCCGCTGCCGCCGATCGCGAAGCCGCCGCGGGCGATGCCGGTGACGGCGCGGGCACGCTCGCCCAGGCGAGCGACCGTGAGCCGCAGCCACTGGGCCCGCGAGGACATCACGAAGGTCTCCATCGGGCGCGAGGGCTTCGGCAGTGGCGTGATCGATGTCGAGTAGTGCTTGAGAGCGCTCTCCATCAACCCAGGCAATCGCTCGCTGATCTGGGCCGAGCGGTCGGTCGTGTAGATCACAAAGTGATCGGTCTGGATCGCGCGTCCTTTGACGCCGTCAAACTCCCAATCGCGCACCGAGCGCACGCTCTGCGTCAGAGCCTGCGCACCCGCGCCGGCGCTTTCAGCGCCCGAAGCCGGCGCCCCGCGCGAGCCCATCGCGATCGGCCCAGAGGGCGACGCGGAGCCCGCGCCGGCACTGCAGCCGCCGAGGCTGAACGACAGGCCCGCGAGCAGGAGCAGCGCGCCGGCCGCGACGCGCATCACGCGCCGCCCAACGCGGCTTCGATCGCCTGCAATTCGAGATAGAGCTGCTTGAGCTGAGATTGGCTTTCCTCCACGAGCTTCGGCGGGGCCTTGGCAATATACCCCGGGTTCGACAATCGGCCCTCGATGTTCGCGATCTTTTTCTTTACCTCGTCGCGCTGCTTCACCAGCGCTTCTCGGGCGGCGCTGGCGTCGGCCGCTGCGGCGCCGGGTGAGGCATTCTCGGACACCACCGGCTCTGGCACGCCGCTGAGCCGCAGCTCTTCGCCCTCAAACCGGAGCATCAACGTCCGATCGTCCTTCGACGGCGGCGTGCCGACGATCTCCGTCAACCCACACAACGTCTCCACCACGCGCGGCCCTTGGCCCGCCAACACAACCACCTTCTCGGACGCGTGCAGCACCAGCCTCGCACGAGGCGGCACGTTCCCCGTCGCGCGCGCCTGATTCACCATCGTCGCAAGCTCGCGCACGCGCGTGATCGTCGCCTGCACCAGCGGGATATCTACGCCCGGCCCGAGCAACGCGTTCATCGTCCCGCGGGGCCAGTCCTTCACGCAGAGCAACGCCGCGACGCCACGCGAGCCGTGAGCGCCCGGCGCGCTCGCTGGTCGAGCGCCGAGAAGCGACACGCCCTCGACACTCGCAGCGGGCAGCTTTGACACCTGCTCGTACGCCGCCTCGGTCACAAACGGCATGATCGGGTGCATGAGTCGCAGGATCGTCTCGATGCTCACCCGCAACACCGCGCGCTGCGACTCGCTCTGGGCGACCGTCGGCTTGATCGCTTCCAGATAGAAGTCGCAGAAGTCGCGCCACAGCAGGTCATAGCACGCCTCGGCGTAGGCGCTGAACTCGTACGCGCGGATCGACTCGTTACACGAAGCGATGCCGGCGTTGAGCCGCGAGACCATCCACTGATCCACGAGGCTGAGCTCAGCGAAGCGAACCTCGCGCGCGGGCGCTTCGGACTTCTCCAGCATGAGGATCGCGAACCGCACCGCGTTCCAGAGCTTGCTGGCGAAGTTGCGGCCGAGGTCGAACTTCGGCGACGTGTTCTTGCCGGTCTTGGAATCCTTCTGCACCGGCATCCGCACGTCCTGCGTCTGCGTGGTCATCTGGCAGAGCGTGAACCGCATCGCATCGGCGCCGTGGCTGGAGATGATGTCCAGCGGGTCCACGCCGTTGCCGACGGACTTGGCCATCTTCTTGCCATCACCATCCTGCACCACGGCGTGGATGAAGACCTCGCGGAAGGGCACGGGGCCGCGACCTTGGGCGGAAGTGCTGAGCGATGAGTGCTGAGTGCTGAGCGATGAGTGCTGAGTGCTGAGCGGGGAACCGGCGCTTGCGTCAGCGCTGCCTCTATTTGAGCTTTGAGCTTTGAGCTTTGAGCTTTGCCCTTGCCCCCACCCCTCGGGCATGAGGTAGCGATTCATCATCACCATGCGCGACACCCACAGCGTGATGATCTCGCGCGCGGTGCTGAGAACGCTGGACGGGTTGTACGCCTCCAGCAATCCTTGGAACTGCGAGCCCGGCAGCATCTTCTCAGCCGCGGCGGGATCAGGCCAGCCCAGCGTGCTCAACGGCCAAAGGGCGGAGGAGAACCAGGTGTCGAGGACGTCGGGGTCTTGGATGAAGCCCGCGGCTTCGAGAAATGCAATCGCTTCGGTGTCAGTCGCAGATCGCACACATGCAAATCGCCACTTCGGCGTTGCCGCGATGGCTTGTTCGTACTCGCTCATCGTCGCAGCGGACTCCAACGTCGGCGCAGTCTGCAACTGAGAAGCTTGAATGCTCGACGGGTTGACCGGGGTTTGCGTGAATGCAATCCGGCCGCTTGCCTCCAAGCTTTCGATTCGCTCCATCACCTGTGGGAGATCGCCGCCGCCCACGAGCCCCGCACTCCACACCGGAATCCGATGACCCCACCAAAGCTGCCGGCTGATGCACCAATCACGAATCCCCTCGTGCCACTGCTGATACGTCTTGGCGTAGCGCTCAGGGAAAAACTGCAAGCGCGTGGAATCACCAAAGCCCGCAGACTCACCGTCCGATTTGCTGCTTTGCTGCTGTGCTGCTTTGCTGTTTTCTCCCCCCTCCCCCACTCTGCCACTCTGCCACTCTGCCACTTTGCCACTTCCCGCACCCACCCCAATCGCCTCATTCGCCGCACCCGCCAGCGTCGCATCCGTCACCTTCACATACCACTGATCGCTCAGATACGGCTCAACGATCGCCTTGCTGCGGTCGCTGTGCTTCACACTGTGGCGATACGGCTTCACCTGCTCCAGCAGCTTCTCGCTCGTGCCGGGCACGAAGTGGTCATCGAAGTACTTCACCACCAGCTTTCGCGCTTCCTCGCGCTTCTTGCCCACGAAGATGTGCGCATCGCCGATGTCGGCCCAGCCGTGCTTGTCGCTGATGCTGGCGTCGGGTGCCATCACGTTGATCATGGCGAGCTTGTGGCGCTGCCCCAGTTCGTAGTCGTTCTGGTCGTGCGCCGGCGTCACCTTCAGGAAGCCCGAGGCGAACTCGCTCTTGGCGTCCTTCGCATCCTCATCGCGCCCCAGTTCCTCCGCCATCTTGCGCGGCAGCACCACGTACTCATCCTCAACAATCGGCACCACACGCCCCACCAGCGGCAGCTCCACACTCAACCCACGCAGCGCCTTGGCCCGCGTGTCGTGCGGATTGATCGCGACGCCGGTATCGCCCAGATATGTCTCCGGCCGCGTCGTCGCCACCGTGATCCACGCCTGCGAAGCCGCATCGTGCGCCTCAGCGCCCGGATACCCACGCCGCGCAAGCTCGCCCCACGTCACCGGACGCGCGGCACCATCCTTTAAATGTCCACCCGACGCCGCGCTCTCCAGTTTCTCGGCCTTGTCAATTTGACCATTTGGCAATTTGGCCATTTGGCCATTTACCGCGACCAGCGGGTACCTCAAGTAGTAGAAGCTCCCATTGATCTCCTCGTCGTAGCACTCATCATCGGCCACCGCCGTCTGCAGCACCGGGTCCCAGTTCACTAGTCGTTTGCCGCGATAGATCAGCCCGTCACGAAACAACCGGAAGAACGCCTCGCGCACCGCCGCGGCACACACCGAGTCCATCGTGAATCGCTGGCGCGAGAAGTCACAGCTCGCCCCCATCGCCTTGAGCTGCTCGGTGATCCGCGCCTCGTACTCGTCCTTCCACTCGCCGATGCGGTTGACGAACTTCTCGCGCGTCCAGCCGCCGTTGCGCTCGGGGTCTTTCAGCGGCCCCTTCAGCGTCCCATCTTGGCGCAGCCGCTTCTCCACCACCGCCTGCGTCGCGATGCCCGCGTGATCCGTCCCCGGCATCCAGAGCGCCTCAAACCCCATCATGCGATGCGAGCGCGTCAAGATGTCCTGCAGCGTGTTGTTCAGCGCGTGCCCAAGGTGCAACGCACCCGTCACGTTCGGCGGCGGGATGAACATGCAAAACGGCGGCTTCTCCCCGCTCAGCACCCGCTTCGGATCCGCGGCGAACGCGCCCGACGCCTCCCACTTCGCCCGCATGCGAACCTCATGCTCAACCGGTACAAACCGCGTGCTCATCGCCTCACCCAACGAGCCACCTCCGGAACCCGCCGCCCCCGCCGCCATCGCACAATTTTCAGCATCGCTTGCCATATTCGGCATGTTAGTCGTCTCTCTCAACGCGGCCCGCCCGCTCAAGGTGGCCTCCCTCTGCGTGGCCAGCCTCTCCGAGGCGGGTCCGCAGACGCCAACATCGTCCCCCAGTTCCATTCGCCGCTTGAGGCGTCAAGCTATGAGCTTTGCTGCTTTGCTGCTTTGCTGCTTTGCTGCTTTGCTGCTTTGGCCGTCCCTTCGCCCTCGCCACCCGCCCGCCACCGCGCGCCGCGTAAACTCCAGCATGTCCACGCACGCTCGCTCCAACCTCGCCGCGACCAAGCCGATGCTCCTGCTAACGCTCGGGCTGGCGCTGGCGCTCACCATCATCGTCGTCCTCGCACTCCGCGCGGCTCTCGCCCCCGCGCCCGCCACAAACACACCCGGCGGCGCTTCGATTCCCGCTGGCGCATCAGCCGAAGCCGCGAGCCGCCCGATCGACACGATCAACGCGGCGCTGAGCGCAGCGGACGAGTACCTCCGCAACGGGCAATACGTCAACGCCGGCGTGATCCTCGATCGCGCCACCGCCAAGTTCCCCGACGACCGCCAGATCCGCGAGGTCTACGCCGCGGCTCTGCTCGGCCAGCAGCGGTACCCCGAAGCACTGACGCAACTCGAAGAGGCCCTGCGCACCGGCCCCCCCAGCGTCAAGCTCTATATGGACGCGGGCGTCGTCGCCAATCAAGCGGGCAAGACCGATCGCGCCGCGGAGCTGCTGAATCTCGGCGCGCTCAAAGACCCGAACGAGCCGCAACTGCCGCTGTACTTGGCAATGGTCCAGATCAAGCAGGGAAACGACGCCGCGGCCACCGCGTCGCTCGCCAAGGCCCTCCGCCTGAAGGACGACCTGCCCGAAGCCTGGGGCACGCTGGCGGAGCTGGCGCTGAAGACCAACGAACTCTCGCTGGCCAAGCAGCACGTCGCCAAGGCCCGCGCACTGCAGCCGGACAACCTCCGCTGGCGCAACACCGAGGCCCGCATCGCCAAGCGCGAGGGCAACCCCAGGGCCGCGATCGACTTGTTGCAGGCCTTTGACGCCGAGGACCTCTACAAGGCCAACGCGCTCAGCACGCTGGCCGACGCCCTGGCGATGGAGTCCAAGCCGCTCGCCGCGGCCCGCCTTTACAGCAACGCCGCGATCAACATCGGCACCGACGGCGAGCTCTATTACCAGGCGGCGATCTTCTTTCAGCGCGCCGGCGACACAAGCATGGCGCGCTCAAGCGCGACGCTGGCACTGGACCTCAAGCACGCGAAGGCAAAAGAGTTTCTGGACGGGCTGAAGTAGTCCCCGCTGCTTGGAGATCGGCGGAAGGGCCGAGGTTTGAGGGCCGAGGGCCGAGGGGAAGGGTGCGAACGTGAACGTGAACGTGAAACGGAAGCGCGTTGCCCGAATCCACATGCGGCTCTGACCTCGCGCGCACTCAGCGAGCGGTCCGATTCATGTTCATGTTCATGTTCATGTTCATGTTCATGTTCATGTTCACGTTCACGTTCACGTTTTCCCTCCCCTTTCCGTCTCCGTGTCCCTCCGCGTCCTCCGTGTACAAGATCCCTTGCCTTTCTCTGCGTTCCCCTGCAATCTCTGCGTCCTCTGCGTACTCCGACGTCGTGGACAATCGAGAAGCACCCGACGGGGCTCACACACGCGAGCGCAGGAACTCGGTGAGTCGCTGGCGCGTCGGGCTCATCGCGTCGCGGACATACACGCCGCTGACGCCCGTGGCCACCGCGAGGCACTGCGGCGCGTCCATGTTCAGCAGTTGCGCCAGCGCGAAGCCGCTGTTGAAGTGGTCACCGGCACCAGTGGAGAGCTTGGGGTGTTCGGTGAGCGGGCCGTCGAGCCAGACGCCGCGCTCGGACTCTGGGTTGCCCTGCACGCTCGCCGCGGCACCTTCGCGCGGATGAATCACCACGCAATCAAGTCCAAGCCGCGCGCGGATCGCGGCGCTCGCACGCGCGATCACGAGCTTCGAGCGCTCGTCGCCCGGCGTGTAGCGATCGCCCGCGAAGCCACCGGCGCCGCAGACCTGATCGATGCGCTCGGCCTCCGAAAGATTCAGCCCGAGCGTGATGCGAACGCTCGGCGTGCCGTCCAGCGCACGCGCGCTGGCCATCGCGCTGATCTGTCGCAGCGCTTCGGCGACGTCCGCATCGGTGCGCTTCGCGGGGTCACACAAGTCGATGAACACTCGGCGCGCGCCGCCCGCGCCACCACCACCGGTGCCGGCCACAACACCGCTGCCAAGCCGCGGCAGCACCTCGCGGATCAGCCCGTCCCAGATCCCTCCCGCCCCGCCGACGCTGGGCATCATCACCCAGTTGACGATCCCGATCAGCGACGCCGCCTCGACCTGTCGCACCATCGCGCCCAGATCCGCGGCGTAATCGCCATCGCCGCTCCCGCTCATCGCCCGCTTCACCGTTTCCCACGTCACCGAGTACAGGTTCTGCGGGTCGCCCTGCATCACCTTGCCGTCGTCGAACTCCAGCGCGTGCGTCACCGCTGGCGGCGCGACCGGGATCACGCGCCCGCCCACGCCCACGCAGCGGCGCTCAAGCTCCTCATACAGCGGGTGCAACGCCATGCCACCCCCACCCCCACCGCCCTGCCCCACGCAACCGACATACGTCGTCGGCACGCCGAGCATCGCCAAGCCCCCAGCCATCAGCGGCCCGTTGCCGCCGAAGCGCGACTCCTTGACGACCATCTCCAGGTTCATGCTCTTGCCAGCAAACGCCGCGACGCGGGCGCTGTACTCGCCCATCGTGCGGATCGCGCGATAGTCGTCGCGGCGCATCGAGCTTCGCGTATCGACGACATCGATGATGTGATCGACGAACCCGTCAAAGCCGACCAGGGCGGAGAGAGATCGAACGAGCGCGTCGCTGGCAGAAAGTGTGTCCGCGGCACTGCCCGCGGCGCGAGAAACGTTGGCGATGGAACTCATGGCAGACGATAGCCGTCAGCCGCCAGCTTTCAGCTTTCAGCAGGCAGAAAACAGGGAACACACTGACCCGCGGGCCGTCATGCCTTCATTTGCTGCTTTGCTGCTTTGAGCTTTGCTGCTTCGGCGCTAGCCCGTGGTCCGCGAGAGGCAGGCGAGGACGCCTGCCCCACAACTCACCCGCACGCGAAACGAGCTCACACCACGCCGCGTGCCTCCCCGGATCGTTTCACGTTCATGTTGCCCCCCACCCCCGCCCCAACCCTCGCTCATGACCCCTCTCCACGGCAAACGCATCCTCGTCGGCGTCACCGGCGGCATCGCGACGTACAAGACCTGCACGCTGGTTTCGCGCCTGGCCCAGGCCGGGGCGATCGTCACGGTGACGATGACCGAGGCCGCGACGAAGTTCGTCGCCCCGCTGACGTTCCAGGCCCTCAGCGCGCGGCCGGTCTACACCTCGGCGTGGGATCACATCGAGAGCCAAGACCCGCAGCACATCGCCCTCGCCAAGGGGTTGGACCTCGCGATCGTGGCCCCGTGCACGATGGACTGCCTCGCCAAGCTCGCCGCGGGCATGACCGACGACATCGTGTGCCTGACGCTGAGCGCCGTCGACCGTGCAAAGACGCCGGTGCTGCTGTGCCCGTCGATGAACGAAGTCATGTGGAACCAACCCAGCACGGTGCGCAACGTGCAAACGCTGAAGTCCGACGGCTTCCAGATCATCGAGCCGGCCAGCGGCTGGCAAGCCTGCCGCGCGGTCGGCCCGGGGCGGATGCCGGAGCCGGAGGCGTTGTTCGAGCTGGTGACGGGGGAAGTGGCAAAGTGGCAGGGTGGCAGAGTGGCAGAGTGACAAAGTGCCCGAGAGACTCAGTGTGGGGCAGGCGTCCTCGCCTGCCTCCCGCCGACGCGGGCCGATGCCAAAGCAGCAAAGCAGCAAATCAGCAAATCAGCAAATCAGCAAATCAAGGCATGCGAGGTCGTTCGCCAACGCCACTGCGCCGCGTATTGAACGCCCGTGTTCGACCCGCTCCGTGCTTCCTGCTGAAAGCTGAAGGCTGAAGGCTGAAAGCTGGCGGCTCCCGCCCCTTGATTCCCCGCCCTCCCCGGATACTGTTCCCCCTTCGGTGTCCAAGACCAACCGTCAGCAGACTTTGGCCCCATCGTCTAGCCCGGTCCAGGACACCAGGTTCTCATCCTGGGAACATGGGTTCGAATCCCATTGGGGTCATTGACACACCGCCCGCGCAAGCGGGTGGTTGTGTTTTTGGGGGAGGGGGGCGGGGAAGGGATCGAGGGACCGAGGGATCAAGGGATC
>JAIEQQ010000192.1 GCA_019747615.1 Phycisphaerales bacterium | reverse complement strand
GTATTGACTCAGCGGCGGTACTGACTCAGCGGTATTGACGCCCGATCTTCCCTTCGATCTCTCATCGGAGCACGCACGTGTCTGATCACTCCACCAAGTTCTGCTGCGACGAGTACGCCGAGCTGTCGCGCCGTCGTTTCCTTCAGGTCACCGGCGCCGGCGCCACCGCCGCCGCAGTGCTCTCAACCGCGCCAGCGTGGCTCCCTCGCGTCGCATACGCCGGCACGCCGCCGACCTCCGCTCGCGACGTCGTCGTCTCCATCTATCTCCGCGGCGGCGTTGACGGCCTCTCCGTCTGCGTCCCGTTCAACGACCCCGTCTACGCCGCGCCCGCCACACGACCCAACCTCCGCGTCTACGCGCCCGACGACACGACGCAGCCCGTCGGTCGGCGCGCGATCGCCATCGCCAACGCCAGCGCCACCAGCGGCAGCAACACCTTCAACTTCGGCCTCCACCCCGCGCTCAGCCCTCTGCTGCCGGCATATCAGGCCGGCAAGTTCCTGATCGTGCAGGCCACCGGCCTCACCAGCACCAACAAGTCGCACTTCGACGCCCAGCGATGGATGGAGAACGGCCAGGCCAATAGCAACAACGTCTTCACCGGCTGGCTCGGCCGCCATCTGGCCAGCACCCCGCCGATCAACCCGCAGACGGCCCTCCGCGCCATCGGCGTTGCTGACGGTCTTCAGCGCACCCTCGCCGGTGCGCCACTGGCTCTGCCGGTCCCCAATCTCCAGAGCAACCCCGGCAACCCGCCGCTGCTGAACAACCTCGCCGCCGTCACCAGCTCGAACTCCGGCGGCTACGGCGTCGCTGGCACCAGCGCTTCCAGCACAGCGCGCCGCGCCTTCATCGGTAACGCCCACGCCGGCGTCCCTGATCCGCTCGGCGCCGCCGCCGCCAACACGCTCAACACCATCGTCCGCCTCAACCAGATCGGCGCCACCGGCTACCAGCCCGCTGGCGGCGCGGTCTACCCCACGAGCTCGCTCGGCTACGCCCTGCGATCAACCGCCGCGCTCATCAACGCCAACGACGACGCCAGCGTCAACCAGTTCGTTGAGGCCGTCGCGATCGATGTCGGCAACTGGGACACGCACTCCGCCCAGTTCTCCTTCAACGTCGCCTCCGGCGTCTTCACCGGCCAGCTCGTCACGAACCTCAACGGGCTCGCCCAATCCCTCGCGGCGTTCTTCACCGACGTCATCGCCACACGCAACAAGCGCGTCACCGTCGTCGTCGTTTCGGAGTTCGGCCGGCGCGTCGGCGAGAACGGCACCGTCGGCACCGATCACGGCTACGGCAACATGTCCATGGTCTTGGGCTCGCACGTCCTGGGCGGGCGCGTCCTGACCACCTGGCCCGGCCTTCCCTCCGGCGTGCCCGCAACCAACCAGGATCTTCAGGTCACCACCGACCTGCGCCACATCCTGGCCGAGATCGTCTCCAAGCGGCTGAACAACAGCGCCAACCTCCCGAGCATCTTCCCGGGCTTCACGCCGAACTTCCTGAACATCTGCACCTGACCCGGATCTCTGCTTCCCGATTCCCGCCCACGTTCGCGACCCAGTCCGCCACTCCTGCGAGCACCACGCATGATCACGCACACCGCCACGCTGAACCGCGCCACGCTGACGACGCTCGCGCTCTTGTCACTCAGCGCCGCCGCCCACGCGCAGTCCGGCGCGATCTTCTCCAACGCGCGCCTGCCCAACGCCGCCGACCCCGGACTCAGCACCGGCACGCTCACCACCAGCGGCGTTACTGCGCCCGCGACCAAGCGCTGGAGCGAACTGCAGGCCACCGGCCTCACAGCCATCACCGCCGCGAACGCCATCACCGGCTTCTCCGTCCACGACGATGAGCACGGCTACCGCCTCGCCGACGACTTCACGCCCACCTCGCCCTGGTTCATCGATGAGATCGTCGTCTACGCCTTCGTCACCGGCGCAGGCCCCACCAACCCGTTCACCGGCGCGAACTTCCAGATCTGGTCCGGAGAGCCCGGCGCCGCGAACAGCACCGTCCGCTTCGGCGATGACTCCACCAACCGCCTCATCAGCGCCACCCAGACGGACATGCTCCGCATCTTCTCCACCGCCCCGGTCGTGAATGCGACGACGCCGATGCCGCCAACGACCGATCGCACGATCTGGGAGCTCCGCCTCAGTGTCTCGCCGCCGCTCTCGCTCCGCGCAGGCACGTTCTGGCTCGATTGGCAGGCCATCACCGCGCCCGGCGTCGCCGCGTTCTCGCCGGCGATCACGGTTGCTGGCCAGCGCTCTCGCATCACCGGCCCCGCCTCAAACGCCAAGCAACTCCGCCTCGCCGAGCCGCCAGTCCTCGCCGATGCCTGGCTCCCAATTGTCGATACCGGCAAGCCCGCACCCGCGCTTGATCTCGCACAGGAGCTGCCCTTCATCATCCGCGGCGTCGCGCTCCCCACGCCCTGCAACGCCGCGGACATCGCCAACGACGCGGGCCAGCCCATCAACAACCCCGCCGAGCTGCCCAACCCGCTCGTCACCAACAACGGTGTCACCGAAGGCGATTACAACGCATTCTTCTCAGGCTTCTTCGACGCGCGCCAGTGGTGCGACATCGCCAACGACGACGGCTCGCCGCTGCCACCCTTCGGCACGCTCACCACCAACAACGGCGTCACCGAAGGCGATTACAACCTCTTCTTCTCGATCTACTTCGAAGGCTGCTCGTTCTGACCCCGTGGGGCAGGCGTCCCGCCTGCCTTCCGTGGACTCACTGTCGGTGAGAAGTGGCAAAGTGGCAGCGTGGTGGAGCCATGAAGCTCGCCATTGATTCTGCTGACAGCTGAATGCTGACAACTGACAGCTCCCGACTGACCAGTGAATCCTGCCCGCAAGCCGACAATTTCATTGGCCTGAGCCCCCCACGCCATGTACCTTCACAGGATGCGTACACAGCCCGCGTCGCCCCGTCTTGCGTCTACCACCGCCGTCGCCGCGTTGTTTGCGACGTTCGCCTCCTTGACCGTCGCGCCGGCGACCAACGCGCAATCGATCACGATCGGCGCCTCGCAATCCAACACCCTCTTTGAAGACCCCGCCGGCCTCACCAGCGCCGGAAACTCCCCGTGGCTCTTCACCGGCATGACCGACAGCCTCCTGATCCGGCGCGGCTTGCTCCAGTTCGATGTCTCCAGTCCACTGCCCGCCGGCGCCGTCATCACCTCCGTCTCCCTCCGCCTCCACATGTCGCGCAGCGTCGCCGGCATCGAGCCCGTCTCGATCCACGCCATGAACGCCAGTTGGGGCAGCGGCAACAGCACGCCACCCGGCCAGGGCGGCGGCGGCGCGCCCGCCGAGGAGGGCGACGCCACCTGGCTCTACCGCAACTTCGATTCGGCCACGCAATCCGGCCCTGCCTGGTCCACGCCCGGCGGCGACTTTGATCCGCTCGCGCTGGCCACCAACTCCGTCGGCGGCGTTGGCTTCTACCAGTGGTCCTCGCCGCAGCTCACCGCCGATGTCGCACGCTGGCTGGCCAATCCGTCGCAGAACTTCGGCTGGCTGCTGCAAACGACCGAGGGCGTCCCGCTCACCGCTAAGCGCTTTGACTCGCAGTTCGCCACCAATCCCGACTTCCGCCCGCAGCTCACGATCAACTACATCCCGCAGCCGTCGTCGATCGCCCTGCTCACGCTCGGCGCAATTGTCAGCCGCCGACGCCGAATGACGTAATTGTACTTGATTGACGCGAACGCCACGCGTTCATATCGAAATCAACGGTTTCATTTTGCAAACGAAGCAAGTCGTCGCTATGTTCTCCATGACCCACACGGAGATCGCTACGGGCTTCGCTCGAGAGTGTGTTCCTCCCACTCGGGATTTAAACACCCCGCTCCTCTGCCTCACGGGTTTCTGACGACAACCGAAAGGACTTTGGCGATGACTTCGCCGATCGATGCCCCACGCGCGGGCGGGAGCCCCCCGCCATCGTCGGATGCTGCGACGGACGCCGCTCGCAGACCTGTTGCAATCGCAGCAGCCGCGATCACCACCGCCACTGCGCCCGCCCCAGCGGCGGCGCACACGCCCTCGCCATTGATCACCTCGCGCCGCCACCTGCTCCGTTCGCTCGGCGGCCTCGTCGGCGGCGCCGGCGGCATCGGCGCAGTCGCCACCGCGATCGCACCAAAGCACGCGATCGCCGCGGCGCCCGTTGACGTTTACGCCGATGTCGAGCCCGCCTCGCTCATCAACCGCCTTCTGGCCCGCACGAGCTTCGGGATCACCACCGCAGATCTCACCCTTGCGAACACGCTGGGCTACTCCGCCTACCTCGAGCGCCAGCTCGCGCACACCGCGATCACCGAGAACCCGGCGCTCACCAGCCTTCTGTCTCCATCCTTCACGCTCACCTGCCCGGCGTTTCAGCTCTACGACACCACGCTGGTGGCCAACAACGCCGTCATCTTCAACGAGCTCATCGACGCGACCATCGTCCGGGCCGCGTACTCCAACCGCCAGCTCTTCGAGCGCATGGTCGAGTTCTGGGGCGACCACTTCAACGTCGACATCTACAGCCCCGAGGCGTATTACCTCAAGACCCTTCACGACCGCGACATTCGTCAGTACGCCCTGACCAGCTTCCCGCAACTCTTCAACGCCGTCGCACGTTCGCCAGCGATGGTGGCCTACCTGAACAACGAGATTTCCAGCGACGATCAGCTCAACGAGAACTACTCGCGCGAGCTGCTCGAACTGCACACCATCGGCGCAGAGCACCTCTACAGCTTCCCGGCCGCCAGCGTGCAGGCCACCATCGTCAGCGTCGCGCGATGCCTCACCGGCTGGGGGCGATACGGAGGCGCGTTCGACGACATCTCCCCCGGCGGCACCCGCACCCAGCTCCGCGGCCTCAACTACTTCAACGCTACCGGCATCAAGAACCGCGTCATCTTCAACAACACGCAACTCACCGGCGTCATCGCCGGCCGTCACGACACCGACGCCAAAGTCCTCGGCACCGTCTTCGGCTCCGCCGTCATCCCCGCCGGTCGCCTCGGCAACAACGGCCGCCAAGACGCACAGGACGTCTTCGACATGCTCATGGCCCATCCCGCCACCGCGACCAATATCAGCCGCAAGCTCTGTGTGCACTTCCTCGGCGAGGGCACACCGACCGGCGTCATCAACGCCGTGCGCGACGCGTACCTGAACACCGCAAACCCGCAGGGCCTCGGCGACATCAAGGCGATGCTCCGGGTGCTCTTCTCGCCCAACATCCTCGCCAGCGCCCCGGCCCTCTATAAGCGCCCGTTCCACGCCTATGTCGGCGCGCTCCGCGTGCTCCCTTCCACCATCACCTCGCGCTCGACGCTCCGCAATCAGTTCTCTCGCGCCGGCCATCTGCCCTTCGCCTGGTCGGCCCCCGATGGCTACCCGAAGTCCGCGTCGTACTGGGCCACGCAGGTGCTCCCGCGCTGGTGCTTCTTCTCCTCGCTGGTCACCAAGTCCAACGGCGATGCCAGCGGCGATACCGGCGCGATAGTCGACGACGCCGCGTTCTTCGGCGATCTTGAACTGCTCAACGACGTCATCACACGGATCGACCAGGGCGCTCTGGCGGGCATGCTCAGCGCCGCGGATCGCGCCCGCATCCTCAACATCCTCGGCACCACGCCCACCAGCCTGCAGCGCCGCGACGCTCTTGGCCTTGCCCTCTGCTCACCTTCGAATCAGTGGTACTGACCGACTCTCTGGTGTTCCCGCCCTCACCGTCTGGAGCCCGCACCGTGTCTGACGCCCAACAACGCCTGTGCTGCGAAGAGTTCGAAAGTCTCTCGCGCCGCCGCTTCCTCCAGGTCGCCGGCGCTGGCACCGCCGGCGCCGCGATCCTCGGTTCCGTGCCGACGTGGATGCCCCGCGTCGCCTACGCCGGCTCCCCTCCCACCGATGCCCGCGACGTCATCGTCTCCATCAATCTCCGCGGCGGCGTTGACGGCCTCTCCCTCTGCGTCCCCTTCAACGACCCCGTCTACGCCTCGCCCCAGACCCGACCAAACCTGCGCGTCTTCGCCCCCGACGACACCACCAAGCCCATCGGCCAGCGCGCCCTGGCGCTGGCCAACGCCCGCATCAACTCCGGTACCCGCTCGTTCGACTTCGGCCTCCACCCCGCCATGGGCGCGCTGCTCCCGGCCTATCAGGCCGGCAAGCTGCTGATCATGCACGCCACCGGCATCGACAACACCAGCAAATCACACTTTGATGCCCAGCGCTGGCTCGAGAATGGCCTGGGCAGCAGCCCGAACATCGTCACCGGCTGGCTCGGTCGCCACCTGGCCTCTTCGCCACCGGTCAACCCCGCCAGCACGCTCCGCGCGATCGGCGTCGCCGACGGCTTGCAGCGCCTTCTGGCCGGCTCACCCCTGGCACTGGCGATCTCAAACCTCGCCACCAACCCCGGCCCCGTCCCACAACTCCAGAACATCGCCGCCGTCACCGCCACCGCGCCCGCGGGCTACGGCCTCACCGGCACCAGCGCCACCAGCGACGCGCGCCTCAACACCCTGGGCCAGATGTTCGCCAGCTCCCCCGCGCCCGCCGCCGCAGCAGCCGCCAACACCCTCAACACCATCAGCCGCCTGAACCGCATCAGCGAGATCGGCTACACCCCCGCCGGCGGCGCGGTCTACCCCGGCTCTTCGCTCGGCTACGCCCTCCGCTCCACCGCCGCGCTCTTGCAAGCCAACGACGACGCCGTGGTCAATCAGTTTGTCGAGGCCGTTGCGATCGACCTCACCGGCTGGGACACCCACGTCTCGCAGTTCCTCTTCAACCCCACCCTCGGCGCCTTCACCGGCCTGCTCGCGACAAACCTCGGCAACCTCGCCCAAGCGCTCAACGCCTTCTTCCTTGATGTCATCGCCGCTCGCAACCGGCGCGTCACCGTCGTTGTCATCTCCGAGTTCGGCCGACGCGTCGGCGAGAATGGCACCATCGGCACCGAACACGGCTACGGCAACGTCGCCCTCGTCATGGGCTCCCAAGTCCGCGGCGGGCGCGTCCTGGCCACTTGGCCCGGCCTTCCCTCAGACCTGCCCCCAGACGGCTCCGACGTGCAGATGACCACCGACCTCCGCCACGCCCTGGCCGAGATCGTCTCCAAACGCCTCCGCAACGGTTCCAACCTCTCATCCATCTTCCCGAACTTCACGCCCTCGTTCCTGAACATCTGCGATTGATTCGCGTTCAACGCCGCATGTGAGACGCCACGCATGACCCCACGACCCGCATTCTCCATACTCGCCGCGTTCGCCATCGCGTTGCTCGTCGCCGACGCGTGCCCGTCAACATGCGTCGCCGACGATCTCTACAGCAACGCCCTCCGAGCCGATCGCTCCGACCCGGGCCTCGCCACCGGCGCGCTCACGCTCAGCGGCGCCCAAGCACCCAGCGGCAAAGTGTGGAGCGAGCTGCAAGCCACTTACACCGTCTCGGCCAACTCCGTCGCCGGCTTCTCCGGACACGACGCCGCCAGCGGCTTCCGCTTCGCCGATGACTTCGCCGTCAGCGGCATCTGGTCCATCGATGAGATCGTCTTCTACGCCTACAGCTCAGACCCGCTGAACCCGAACCCGTTCGCCGGCGTCAACCTCCGGATCTGGCAAGGCGAGCCCGAAGCGCCCGGCAGCACCGTCCGCTTCGGCGACACCACCACCAACCGCCTCATCAACGCCACGCCGACGAACATGCTCCGAGCGTTCTGCACCGCGCCGATCATCGGCGCGCCCCTTCCCAGCGCACCGACGACCGACCGCGCCATCTGGCAACTCCGAGTCGGCATCTCGCCGCCAATGGACGCTCGCTCGGGCACCCTCTGGCTCGATTGGCAGATCGAGATGACCTCGCCAACAACCGCCGCGTTCTGCCCTTCGCTCACGATCCCCGGCCGCCGCACGCGCGCCGGCACGCCCCAGAGCAACGCCCGCCAGCTCCGGCTCTCAAACTCACCATCGATCCCCGACGCCTGGACCCGCTGCTCGATCCGGGCAAGCCCGCCTCCGGCGTCGATGTCGCCCAAGACATGCCCTTCATCATCCGAGGCAGCCAACTCCCCAGCCCCTGCTCACCCGCCGATATCGCCACCGACGACGGCGTCCCCCTCAGCATCGCCACCGCTCAAAGCTCCAACAACGGCGTCACCGAAGGCGATTACAACCTCTTCTTCGCCGGCTTCTTCGACGCAGCCCCCTGGTGCGACATCAGCAACGACGACGGCTCCCCCCTGCCCCCCTTCGGTATCTTCGACACCAACAACGGCGTCACCGAAGGCGATTACAACCTCTTCTTCTCCGTCTACTTCAACGGCTGCGCTCTCTGAGCCAGAGTGCTGCGCGATAAGTGCTGAGGCGGCTCCGTTCTGCTGAAGGCTGAAGGCTGAAAGCTGAAAGCTGACGGCTGTTCATGCAACCGGTCATCGTGTGAATACCAATCGCCCACGGCTTCTCCAAGCCGTGGGGGGATTGTTAATTGTTCCAAGTTTTGTTTCGCTTTCGGCGCCGATGTGGTAAGCTCCGCTCAGCGTCGGGATCTCGCCCACACGAGACCGGTGCTCCATCGCACCTTGCGGCGCGATGACCGGAGGCTCAATGAACTCGCTCGATTGTGTTGTGACGTCGATCGGTCGCCCCGTTCATCCCATTCTCACCTCTGCGAGCATCGGCATCTCGCTGGCGCTCTGCGGTCTCGCACAGGGCCAAGTCTATGAGCCGCCGCCGAACGCGAACATCGTTCTCGTCACGACCTTTGGCGCAACGCCCAACGACGGCACCGACGACCTCGCGGCCTTCCAGAACGCGCTCAACGCAACGGTCGGCACCAGCCGCATCCTCTTTGTTCCTAACGGCACGTACAACTTCTCCGGCCGACTGAACTGGGGCGGCATCGGCTCCGGCGGTTTCTTCACGCTCCAGGGCGAGTCCAAGTCTGGCGTGGTGCTTCGTCTGAACGATGGGGCCGCGGGGTTCGGAAGCACCGCCTCGCCGCTGGCGTTCATCGACGCGTACGAGGGCAACACCGCCAACCAGTTCCGCAACTACCTGCGGGATGTGACAATCGATATCGGCAGCAACAACCCCGGCGCGATCGGCCTGGAGTTTCAGGCGAACAACACCGGACGCATCGAGAACGTCACGATCCGTTCGTCTGACCCGCTCAAGCGCGGCCACACCGGGCTCAATCAGGGCTTCAACTTCCCGGGCCCGCTGCTGATCCGCAACCTCACGATCGACGGCTTCGACACCGGCTACGTCGGCGCGCCGCAGGAGTACTCGGTGGTCTTTGAGAACCTCACGCTGCTGAACCAGCGCACCGAGGGCATCTACGTCTGGCGACTGCCGCTGCAGATCCGGAACCTTGTCAGCACCAACACCGTCCCGGTCCTGCGGAGCGACTCGAATCCCGGCGCCTGGGGTCATGTGGTGATCGACGGCGCGACCCTGCACGGCGGAAGCCCCACCGGCGACGCCATCATCAACGAGAACTCCGGCGGCGTGCTCATCCTCCGCAACGTCACCACCAGCGGCTACGCCAACGCGGTGCGTGACAAGAGTTTCAGCACCACGACCCCCACGCTCGTCCCCGGCGGCGTGGTCTCACAGTTCACCACCGATGCCCCCGCGTCAATCAACCCCTCGCCGACCGCGGTCCTGAACCTGCCGATCGAGGAGACCCCCAGCGCGCCGAGCATCCCGGTTGCGCAGTGGGTCAGCATCAAGTCCTTCGGCGCGATCGAGAACGACAACCTCGACGATACGGACGCGGTGCAGGCCGCGATGAACTCCGGTGCGCCGGTGGTGTACTTCCCGAGCGGGCGCTATTACGTCAGCCGCACGATCCGCGTTGGGCCGAGCGTCCAACGGGTCGAGGGGCTGATGTCCGACATCGTGACCAACGCGCCGCTGGCCACCGAGGGCGGCCCGCTGTTCCTGGTGCCGCCGGGCTCGCAGTCGATCGTTCACTTCAGCGGGATCAACGGCGCGTTCTCCGGCCCCGGCGCGAACACCGGCTATCTCATCGGTCAGGCCACCGCCAACACCGTGGTCGTTCGCGATGGCGACATCTCGTATCGCAACTCGGTCTCCGGCGGCAAGCTCTTCCTTGAGAACGTCGTCGGCAGCAACATGGTCTTCAAGGGCCAGCGCGTGTGGGCGCGCCAGCTCAACCCCGAGGGCTCGGGCCCGCCGCTGATCATCAACGACGCGGGCGACTTCTACGTTCTGGGCCTGAAGACCGAGGGCAGCTCGATCGTGCTTGAGAATCGCAACCGCGCCCGCGCAACGATCATGGGCGGGCTGGTCTACCCCGCAACCGCGATCTCCGACCGCGCCCAACCGATGGTCATCAACAATGAGAGCTCCCTCTCGTGGTCGATGCCCGAGTCGGCGTATGTCGATCCGAACAACGCCTACGCGATCTGGGTCCGCGAGACTCGCAACGGCGTCACCACCAACTTCACACGCGCCATGCTCCCGCTCGGGCGAGGCCACTCGGACCTCGGCGGGCAGATCGCTCTTTATAACGGCTACCAGATCGACGCGACCGCGCCCAGCGTGCCGGCGCCGACGATCTCGAGCACCACGCGCTCATCGATCCAACTGTCATGGCCCGCATCGACCGACGCGCAGTCGGGGATCGCACGCTACAACATCTACCGCAACGGCGCGTTCTATCGCGCGGCCACGACGAACTCACTCTTGGATGACGCGCTCCCGGACGCCACGAACTTCAGCTACCGCGTCTCGGCGGTCAACGGCGGCGGCGTCGAATCCGCCCAGAGCGCGCCGCTGAACGCAGCGACGCTCACGGACAGCGTGGCCCCGCGGCTGGCCAGCGTTCGCGTCGGGCTTGACGCGCGCGTGATCGTCCTGACGTTCTCCGAGCCGCTCGCACAGGGCCCCGCGACAACGCCGGCGAACTACGTCATCACCGGCCCCAGCGGCGTCTCAGTCACCGGGGCGGCGCTCTCAGGCGACGCCACCGTCGTCACGCTCACCACCACACCCATGTCGCCCGGCACTCACGAGATTGTGCTGAGCGGGCTGACCGACCGCGCCACGAACCCGAGCGCCATCGCCCCAAGCACTCGCGCCTCGTTCAGCTACAGCAGCACCACCGCTGGCACCGGAATGACCGCGAGGTACTTCAACAACCGCGACTTCATCGGCTCGCCCGTGCTCACGCGTGTTGACCCCGTCGTGAACTTCAACTATGGCCTGGGCTCGCCGGACCCGCTGGTGAACGCCGACAACTTCTCCGCTCGGTGGACGGGCCGCATCCAGCCGCGATACAGCGAGACGTACACCTTCTTTACCCGCTCCGACGACGGCTCTCGCCTGTTCATCGACGGCCTCCCGGTGGTGACCAACTGGTTCGATCAGGGTGCAACCGAGCGTTCTGGTACCGTCACGCTCGACTCCTCGCGCACCTACGAGGTCACGCTCGAGTACTACGACAGTGGCTTCGGCGCCGAGGTGCAGTTCTCCTGGCAGAGCGCCAGCCAGCCCAAACAGATCGTCCCGCAGACCTGCCTGTACCCAGATTCCAACCTCATCACCATCCGCACGTCACAGGGCGCAGGCGCGGACATCGACCTCAACCGTTTCTTCCCCGGCCCTGGAACGGGCGACTCGATGGGCGCGTTCCACTCCCCGGCACAGGGCGGCTTTCACCAAGCCGCGTACTGGCGGCTGGACCTGTCATCGCTGGACCTCACAAACAACTACATCACCACCGCCGTCGGCTCGCTGTCGCAGACTTTCTTCGGCATCGGCGATGGCAAGCGCCAGATCAACATCTTCGGCGTTCGTCAATCCGCCAATGGCGACAACTGGGTCGAGTCCGGTCCCGGCTTCGTGACATGGCAGACCGCCGTCGGCAACGACGACTCCGGCGGCCTGGCCAACCCCGCCACCAGCCAGTTCCTCTCCACATATCTGCTGGACAACACCGGCTTCCAGAACAACAACCAGTCCGACAAGCTCACCTTCGGCGGCCAGCGCCTGATGGACTTCATCAATCAGGACACCGACAGCCGCTTGACGTTCATCGCCAAGCGCGTCGATGCCTCCAACGAGGGACAAAGCTGGTTCACCAAGGAGTGGAGCCAGCCGACAATGGCACCGGCGATCAAGGTCATTCTCGCGCCCCGATGCCCGCAGATCGTCACGCAGCCGGTCGCGTCGGTGTCTTACGTCACCGGGATGAACTGCGGCATCTACAACATCGTCGCTCGCGGCGCACCCACCCTGAGCTACCAATGGCGGCGGAACAACGTCCCGCTCATCGATGGACCCACCGGAGCCGGGTCTTTCATCGCCGGCGCGAACAGCTCAGCCCTCAGCATCACGAACATTCAGCCGCAAGACGCCGGTGACTACACCGTGGTCGTCTCCAACGCCTGCGGCTCGGCCACCAGCGCCGCGGCCGCGATCTCCGTCGTCACGCCCCCCGACCCCCGTTGCAACCCCGCGGACATCGCGTACGACGATGGCGCTGCCCTCCCGCCCGTCGGCATCTCCGGCGGCACCAACAACGGCGTCACCGAAGGCGATTACAACCTCTTCTTCGCGACGTTCTTCGACGCGGGCGCCGCGTGCGACATCGCCAACGACGACGGCTCCCCCCTGCCCCCCTTCGGCACGCTCGAAACCAACAACGGCGTCACCGAGGGCGATTACAACCTCTTCTTCGCGATCTACTTTAACGGGTGCGCGTTCTGAGCAGTGCTGAGCAACGAATGCTGAGTGCTGCGTCAGATCCGTTCTGCTGACCCCTGAAAGCTGAAAGCTGACGGCTGTCAACGATGGCGACCCGCCTGCCTATCGCAGACAATCGGCAGACGGCAATCG
>JAIEQQ010000005.1 GCA_019747615.1 Phycisphaerales bacterium | reverse complement strand
CTCCGGCTCGCGGACTCGCCACCTCCCCCGGTAGGACCGGGGGAGGGTGGGATGCCTGCTCGTTACTCCCCGCGCGTCCCGGCGCTCTCTGGCACCGGCGCGTCCCACGTTTCGGAGACGAGGTTCAGGCGCGGCACATCCGGCGTGCCCACCGGATAAAGCTGGATGTGGTTCACTCGCCACGCGGTGCTCAGCCCGCGAAGCTCCACACGCACGCCCTGATACAGCGGGTTCACCGGCTTGTCCGGGAGCGTGGAGACCGGGCGCAGGATGTCGACATACGCGGTGCCGCCGCGCACGTTGACGCGGGCGACGTGGTAGATCGGCAGGTTCTGCGTCTGCTCAGTCAGCGCCCGCGCGTGCGGCGACGTGTTTCTGATGATCGAGCGCACGTTCTCCTCGTTCATCAGCGCCGGCAGATTCACCGCGAACGGCACCGCCGGCTGAGGGTCCAGCGGGCCCGATGAGTTCGGCGGATACCGCAGCACCACATACTCAAGCGCCGCATCCAACACCCGCGGCACCGGCGGGTTGTTCACGCTGTTGCTGATCGTGTCGCCAGCGATCGGCGGATAGTTCACCTGGCCAGCGCCCGGGCAGCCGGCCATGACGCCCATGCCGCCCACCAACGCCATGACCAACACCGGAACGCGAATCTGTGAGATGATCGACATGCGAAACTCCTCTCGGCGACTGACCGCCTTGAACGCGTTGATGATAGGTGTTTCGGCAGTCCGGGTGCTTCGCAATCAATCGCATTTGGGTACCCCCTCTCTCCGAGAGGGGACCAGCGCTCACGACTGCTCGACACCCACTCATGATCGACGCCAACGAACTCAGCGGCGGCGTTGCCGTTGGCGCTTGGCCCCTCTCGGAGAGAGGGGCTACCCAATGCTGATCAATACAGCGCCCGCACGCGGATCGTCTCCGGCAGGTCCTTGAGCCCCGCGAGGATGCGCTTGCCGTGCTGCTCTTGAACGTCGAGCACGACGTAGCCGACGTCCTTGTTGGTCTGCAGGTACTGCGCGTGGATGTTCACGCCGAGCTCGGCGCAGATGCCGTTGATCTTGCTCATCACGCCGGGCACGTTTCGGTGCAGGTGCAGGATGCGGTGCCGACGGCGCGTCGCTGCGTCCGCGTCGGGGCTTGATTGTTCGGGCAGCTCGACGTTGGGCAGGTTCACGCTGCCGGTGGTGCTGCCGTTGTTCATGAACTTCAGGAGCTTCTCGACGACGTCCTGGGCGATGTTGCGCTGGGCCTCTTCGGTGCTGCCGCCGACGTGCGGCGTCAGAATCACGTTCGGCAGCCCCTGCAGCTCGCTGGCGAACTTCTCGCCTTTGCCGGCGGGCTCATGCGGGAAGACGTCCAGGGCGGCGCCGCTGAGGTGCCCGTCTTTGATCGCGGTGGCCAGCGCCGCGACATCGACGACGGTGCCGCGGGCGTTGTTGATGAGCATGGAGCCGCGGCGCATGGCCTTGAGCTGCTTGGCCCCGATGAGCCCAACGGTCCCGGGCGTCTCGGGTACGTGCAGGCTGACGACATCGCTGGATTTCAGCAGCTCATCGAGCGAGCGGCAGGGGCGGGCGTTGCCCAGGGGCAGCTTGCTGATGATGTCGTAGAAGAGCACCCGCATGCCCATCGCCTCGGCGAGGACGCTGACCTGGCTGCCGATGTGGCCGTAGCCAACGAGGCCGAGCGTGAGGCCGCGGACTTCGTGCGCACCCGCGGCGGACTTATCCCACTCGCCCTTGTGCATCTTCGAAGACTGATCCAGCAGCCGCCGGTAGAGCGCGATGATCTCGGCGATCGTCAGCTCCGCGACGCTACGCGTGTTGCTGAACGGCGAGTTAAAGACGGCGACACCGGCGCGCCGGGCACCGTCGCAATCAATCTGGTTGACGCCGATGCAGAAGGCGCCGACGCCCCAAAGGCGGGGCGACGCCGCGAGGACTTCGCTGGTGACGGTGGTCTTGCTGCGGATGCCCAGCAGATGCACGCCGCCGTCGTCGCTCAGGCCCTTGCGCAGCGCGTTGCCCTCCAGTGCCTTGTCAAACGTGGTGACGCTGAAGCCCTCGCTGGCAAAGACCTCTTTGGCCACCGGATGAACGCCCTCAAGCAGCAGGACGCGGATCTTCTCTTTGGGGAAGGAGGTTTTCATGGCGAGGGGAAGGTAGGCGGCGGGGGGGGCGTGCCACATGGCACATGGCCACATCGCACATGGCCACATGGCACAGAAGGCAAAGCAGCAAAGCAGCAATGCTCAAAGCTCAAAGCTCAAAGCTCAAAGCTCAAAGCAGCAGATTGAGGCGATGAGATCCGGATGCTGGGCAAGCGTTCAACCCGACTCGATCGTCCCCCACACGCGCGAGAAATCGCCCTTCTCCAGATCGCTCCGCCGGATCCAGAAGTACATGCCGCCGCCGTCTCCCCATTGCCAGCCCGGAACAGTTTCGTCGGTTGCAAGTTCGCACAGCAGTTCCGCATCGTCCGGGCGGCCCTCATCCTGATCCGTGTAAAAGGCGTTGTGATGCCCACGAAGACGGCACCTGTCTCCGCTTGTGCGCTCGACGAGTTCAAAAAAGTCGAAGAAGCGATGCAGTTCTGGTCCACTGCACGTCTCCGGATAACGAAGCGACGGGGCAGACCAGAGTGGTGCGGTCGCGGCCTGAAGCTTGACCGTTCCTTTCGGCGTCTCGTACCGCGTCAAGGGCGTCGTTTCGTCGGGGTGAAATGTGACGCGAAATGCACCATCCGGCTCGCCGTAACGCGTTTCCCACGTGTCTGAGTGCTCGTGATACCAGAACCACAGCATTCCGCGTGCGGGCAGCATGAGCGAGGTGTCGCCGGTGTAGTCCACGTAGTCCTGCGCAGGCAGATCGCTGAGTCGGAGCTGGAGGAGCAGTGTCAACGGCTCGCCCCGCGTGGTCGGCCAGTCCGCGCTCGTAGGCAGATCCGGGTCCCCGCCAAGCCGCGTCGTGCCGACGGGGAGCTGCGTGTCATCCTCACACAGGACCGATCGGAAGAGAACCGTCGGGCGGACATCGGCCAGGACTTCGGACTCGAAGTGTCGGAGGTCGAGCTCGTCGAGTTGCTGCACAAGCGAGGCCCGGGTGCGCTTCGGTGCCGATCTCTGTAATGCCAGATGTTCCCGGTACCGATAGTTCGGAGGACTGACGACCTCGACGAGGGCGTCGACCTCCTTGCCGAGTCTCTGACACACGCGATCATGCAACTCGGCCGCGACTCTATCGACCGACTGAAAACAATCAGCCTTGATGTCAGGGAACTCAACGCAATGCATTCGCCAGCCCACATGATGCTGCACGAGGTACGTGACGTGATCAGCGCCCAGAGATTCTGGTGACTTTCCCATCGCCCCTCACCCCCCGATCTGAATCCACCCCTGCCACGCCGCGACGATCAACGCCGCGCCGAGTGCCAGCCGATACCACCCAAACACACTCAGCCCGTGCTTGTTCAAGAATCCGACCAGCCAGCGCACCGCAAGGAACGCCGACACAAAGCTCACGATCAGCCCCACCACAATCGGCGCCGCGTCGAACACGCGGAACATGTTCTCGTTCTCATCGCCCGTCATGTTCTTGTAGAACTGATACACCGTCGCCCCGCCCAGCGTTGGCAGGCCCAGCAAGAACGCAAACTCCGCGGCGTCCTTCGGCTTCAATCCCACAAAAATCCCGCCAGCGATCCCCATCATGCTGCGGCTCGTGCCGGGCCACATCGCGATGCACTGCATGAAGCCGATGAAGAGCGATTGGCCGAGCGTGAGATCCTCGATCGTGCGCTTGGCGTGCAGGACGTCGGGATCGCCGAACTTGCCGCGGCGCCACTGCTCGAGCACGAGCATGAACACGCCGCCGAGAATGACCGCCGCAATGACCGGGATCGGGAAGAACAGGTACTGCTTCAACGCCTTGTCCAGCAGCAGGCCCAAGACCATCGCCGGCGCAAAGGCCACGCTGAGCTTGACCAGCAGCATGAAGCCCGCGTTGTCGCGCCCCAGCACGCCCATGAACATCTGTCGCACGCGAGGCCAGTAGATGCTCGCCACCGCCAGAATCGCCCCGCCCTGCAGCACGATGTTGAACGCATCGATCGCGCCCTTGCGCTCCGGGCCATCCAGCCCCAGCGCGTGCGACGCCAGGATGAGATGCCCCGTCGAAGACACCGGCAGAAACTCAGTGATGCCCTCGACGAGGCCGAGGACGATCGCGTCAAAGATGGTCAACGCAGGCTCCTGGGAAGGCGTGAGGCGTGAGGCTTGGGGCGTGGGGCGTGGGGCGTGATGGTTGATGCTGCGCTGCCGCGAGTCCGCCGTTCGCCCTCCCCCGGTCCCTACCGGGGGAGGTGCCGCGCTTCGCGGCGGAGGGGGCGGGACTTCGAGATACTCGTTGTCACAAGTACAGCCGTAACTCTTCGGGCCCCCTCTGGCTCGAAGACTCGCCATCTCCCCCGCGGGGCGCGGCGGAGAGTGATCTGTTCACCCTCACTTCTTCTTGACCCCTTCCAGCATCGCGTTCCACGCCGGCTCCGCCTGACGCACGGCGCTCGACGTGCCGCTCATGCTCACAAACACCTTGCCGCCCGGGGCGTCGGCGATCGCGCGCAGCACTCGCGCGTTGGCCAGCGGCGGCTGCGGCGTCATGCCCGTCATGCCGATGTACGTCCCCTCGCTGGCGAACTTCAAGATCGCGATCCCGCCGGGGGCGATCGATGAACGCTCGCCCTTGGCCGCCTGGCCGTCTTCGCCTTTGACCTGCTGCATCCAGCGGTTGATGTTGCTCTCGTCATCGCCGCCCTGCCCGGCTCCGAACGTCGTGAACCACACGCTGGCATCGCCGATCTTCAGCTCCGCGGCTCGCATCGGTGATGACGGGTTCTGACGCTGCCAGCCGCTGGGGATCGCAAACAGCAACCCCCCAACCTCGATCGACGTCTCGCCGCTGATCTCGCCCGCGGCGTTCGCAGCCGCGGCCTGCGCGTTGTTCGCGGCGGTGATCGCCTCCTTGCCCATGTCGCGCGTCTTGCCCAGCACCGTGCCACTGCTCTGCGGCGCACCACTCACCCGCGGCGGCGGCAGCGACGATTTCTCCTCGCAACCACCCAGCATCGGCAGCACGCTCAGACCAACCACCACGCCAATCAATCCGAAGGTTCGGTTTTGCATGTCCCAACGATAGTCGAATCCTCCGCCGTGGGGCAGGCGCCCGCCGGCCTCACCAATCCCCGTGGGGCAGGCGTCCCGCCTGCCTCCCGCAGACTTCCGCCCACGCCAACACCGCCAGGCTCAGCGACGTCCCATCCATCGACTCGGTCCTCCCCGGCGAAACGGACGCCGTGCCTGAGGCCCTGCGATCGCACGGGTCGAACGCTCGCGCGGCCGCTCGCGCCACTGATCCGGCCCTGCGGATCAGTGCTCGTAGACAGCCGTAGATTAAGTCGCACAGATCCGCACAGCCGCTCACCGGCCCGCGGCCGCGACGGCTCGCGATCAGTGCCGCGCCCCCAGCAGATCGCCGCGGCACACCGACAACACCAGAACATGAATACAACACTTCGCGCCAGTGGCCGCTGCGATTGATGTTTAGCGCGAAGATAGGCAAGGGCAATTGTCGCGAAAGTGGTCCACATCATGTTGCGGGCAAGATTCGTTTGGTTACTCTTGGTGCGCCGCCACGCCGAACGCGTGCGCGGCCACTCTCCAGAGGTATCCATCATGCGCCTGAACATCCTCGTACTCGTGGCGTCACTGGTCCTCGGGCTCCTGCTGCCCACCGCGCCAACGCGAGCCGATGAAGCCGCGGCCCCCAAGGGCCTCGAGCAATCCGACTGGTCCAGCATCCGCGCCGCGTACGAGGCGCATCGCCACGCGGTCGTGGCCGATGAGGCGACGCCCGGCCACTATCGCGCTCGCAACCCCGGCCAGCGGTGGATCACGACCTTCGACGGCCGCGGGTTCTCCAAGTCGCCCGACGCTGGCCCGGATCGGGGCGGGTGGACGTGGGGTCTCGACCTCATCTCCTACGGCCGCAGCGACGCGCAACAACACATCACCGGCACCGCCTGCATCCAGACCAAGGGCACGCGCGTCGAGTACGTCTGGAACGATGCCCTCACCGAGTGGTACATCAACGACCAGTGCGGCTTCGAACACGGCTACACGCTCAGCGACCGGCCCGAAGGGCCGAGCGGCGCCGATGCGACGAATGCCAGCGCCGGCGGCATGCTGCACTTCACCCTCGCGGTGCGCGGCGAACTGCTGCCGCGCGTGAGTGAGAGCGGGCGCGATGTCGCGTTCACATCGGCCGCCGATAGCAGCACCACGCTGACCTACAACAACCTCAAGGTCTTCGACGCCGACGGCGTGCACCTCGCCGCGTCGTTCCAAGCGACGACGACCACCACCGGCACGCACGCCCTGCGGCTAACGATCGACGACACGAGCGCCCGCTACCCGCTGACGATCGACCCGATCGTGCAGCAGGCGTATATCAAGGTGTCAAAGCCCAACCAAGCGCTCGCTGATGCCGAAGACTTTTTCGGCTCCGCCGTCGCGGTCTCGGGCGACACGGTGGTGGTTGGCGCGATCAGCGAAGCGAGCAGTGCCACCGGTGTGAATGGTAATCAAGCCAACAACAGCGCTGCCGGCTCCGGCGCGGCGTACGTCTTCGTCCGATCCGGCGCGACATGGACGCAGCAGGCGTATCTCAAAGCGTCCAACACCGGGTCCGGCGACGCATTCGGTGGTTCCTTGGCCATCTCGGGCGACACGGTCGTGGTCGGGGCGTTTGGCGAGGACAGCAGCGCCACGGGCGTGAATGGCAACCAGGCCGGCAACACCGCAGACGCTTCCGGCGCGGCGTACGTCTTCGTCCGCTCCGGCAGCACTTGGACGCAGCAGGCTTACCTCAAGGCCTCCAACACGGGGGCGAACGACGCGTTCGGCTTCTCTGTGGCCATCTCGGGCGACTCGGTCGTGGTCGGGGCCAAACAAGAAGACAGCAGCGCCACGGGCGTCAACGGGGCCAACAACAACAACAACGCCCTCGATTCCGGCGCTGCGTACGTCTTCGTGCGCACCGGCACCGCCTGGACCCAGCAGGCCTACTTCAAGGCTGGACTCAAGAGGCCTACTTGAAGGCCTCGAACCCCGACGCAGCTGATCTATTTGGCAACGCTGTTGCGATCTCGGGTGACACGGTCGTGGTCGGTGCCCTCGGCGAAGATAGCAGCGCCACCGGTGTGAACGGCAATCAGGCCGACAACAGCGCTGGCTCATCCGGCGCAGCGTATGTCTTCGTCCGCTCCGGACCGGCGTGGACGCAGCAGTCGTACCTCAAAGCCTCCAACGCGGAGCCGGCGGACAACTTCGGGATCTCCGTCGCGGTATCGGGAGACATCGTTGTGGTCGGAGCACACCTGGAGGACAGCAGGGCCAGCGGCGTTAACAGCACGCAGAGCGACAACACCGCCCCCGATATGGGCGCGGCGTACGTCTTCCTCCTGCCACCGCCCACGCCGACCAGCCCGCTCGCTTCGCCCGCCAACGTGTGCAACGGAGATACCGCATCCCTCTCCGTCGCCAACCCCGGCGCCGGCATCGTCATCGACTGGTTCACCGGCTCCTGCGGCGGCACGCTCATCGGCACCGGCAACCCCTTCAATGTCACCCCCGCCGCGACGACGACGTACTTCGCCCGCGCCCGCCGCACGTCCAACGGCAACACCAGCGACGCCTGCGCGTCGGTCGTGGTGACCGTGATCACCTGCCGTTGCAACCCCGCGGACATCGCCTACGACACCGGCGAGCCGCTGCCGCCGATCGGGCCGGTCGGCCCATCGCTCGTCAACAATGGCGTCACTGAGGGCGACTACAACCTCTTCTTCGCCACCTTCTTCGACGCCGGCCTCGCCTGCGACATCGCCGACGACACCGGCCAAGCCCTGCCGCCGTTCGGCAACGGCGGCATCCCGCCATTTGTCAACAACGGCGTCACCGAAGGCGACTACAACCTCTTCTTCGCGATCTTCTTCGACGGCTGCGCATTCTGATTGCGAGTCTCCATCGAGTCCCGCGAATTCGGACTCCGTGCCTGAGCCTCCGCGAAGGCACGGGTCGAGCGCTCGCGAGCGAACGAGTCAACGAGAATCCGGATCAGTCTTCCCGCCAACCTTCGTACCATCGCCCGTGCCCCCGGTTCTCATCAACATCGGATCCCTCGACGACCCGCGCCTCGCCGATTACCGCGACGTCAAAGACCGCCAGCTCGCCGGCGGATTTCTCGATCCCCACGCCGACCCCGCCGATCGCGACGCTCCCCCGGTCCCCGGCCGCTTCATGGCCGAGGGTGAGGTCGTCTTCAACATGCTCCTCACCAGCCCCGCGCGCATCGTCTCGGTGCTGATCTCGACATCGCGCGTGCAGCCCATGCGCGCCAAGCTCGATCGCCTCCAGGGCTCCACCCCCGTCTACGTCATCGCCGACGCCGCGATCGAAGCCCTCGTCGGCTTCAACCTCCACCGCGGCTTGCTCGCCGTCTGCCAGCGCCCACCCGCCCGCTCGGTCCCCGAAGTCGCCGCGATGTGCCAGCCCGGTCGCCCGCTGGTCGTCCTCGAAGACCTCGCAAACCACGACAACGTCGGCGGCATCTTCCGCTCCGCCGCGGCTCTCGGCGCCGCCGGCATCATCCTCTCCTCCCGCTGCGCCGACCCCCTCTACCGAAAATCCCTCCGCGTCTCGGTCGGCTGCGCGCTCCACGTCCCCTTCGCTCGCACCAACCTTTGGCCCGCCGATCTCCAGCTCCTCCGCGCCGATGGCATCCGCATCATCGCCCTCGCCATCGGCCCAACCGCCACCCCCCTGGACGCCGCGGCCACCCACGCCTTGACCGCCAACCACCGCGTCGCCCTCGTCGTCGGCACCGAGGGCCCGGGTCTTTCCACAGGTCTTCTAGAACTCTGCCACGACCGCGCGATGATCCCCATGGCCCCCGGCGTCGATTCCCTGAACGTCAACGTCAGCGTCGCCATCGCCCTTTCCAGATTCGCACTGCCGAAATCCGAATAGTTATAGAACAAGACCTTCGCTTGATATCCCCACAAATTGTGCCGCGCGGCACAATTCCCACCCCGCTCCACCGAACAGCCAAGCCCCCGAAATCGCAGCGGAATCGAAGAATGTCGGTAAACATTCGTGACCCGGTCGCGTATGTGGACATCTGAATCGGGTAGACTCTCGTCTTCGAACTCAACGGGGGCGTTGCGCATTGACACCGTTCTTTAGGAACGAGGAGCCGCGTTATGAAGCGATCGATGATGGCGTTCGTCCTGGCCGCGATGACCTTTGCGGGCACGACGATGGGCGTTGGAACCACGACCCGTGACGTTGATCAGCCGGAGATCCGTCGCGACGGCGTCGGCGACAAGCGCGCGGCGTTGAACAAGATGGAACTGACGTCGTTCGACGCCAGCGTACTGAGCAAGCTCAGCAAGTGGCAGAACGGCGAGGCGCCGAGCGCCGACGCGATGAAGGACAAGGTCGTCGCGGTGGTGATGTGGGCCAACTGGCGCCCCAGCTCGGTGCAGGCGATTCAGCAACTGGCCGCGTTGAGCGAGTCCAGCAAGGGCGGGCTCATCGTCATCGCGGCACACGACGCGAAGATGTGGGATGAGGGCGTGAAGCTCGCCGGCGAGAAGGGCATCAAGGCCTTGCTGGCGCACGATGACAAGGGCGAGTTCCGCGCCGCGCTCAAGAGCGATCAGAACCCCGATGTGTACTTCATCGATCGCGCCGGCCAGCTCCGCTTCGTGGATGTCGAGGTCGGCTCTGTCGCGGCGGCGGCTGAGGCGCTGCTGAAGGAAACGCCCGAGGAGGCCAAGGGCCGTCTGGGCGTGATCGCGGCGAACGAGAAGGCGGCGCGTGAGAAGGCCGCGATGACCCGCGAGGCCAAGAACGTCGTCAACCCCGGCGAGAAGATCAAGGTCGATTTCAAGATGCCCGAGGACTCGGTCTTCGAGGCGCTGCTGTGGCCGAAGCAGAACGACAAGCAGGTCGTGCAGTCGCACGCGAACAACATTCAGGGCAAGAAGTGGCCCGTGAAGTTCGGCGGCGAAGAGGTCTGGTTCAAGGGCCAGGTTCCCGACACCCGCGGTCGCGTCGTGCTCGTGGACTTCTGGGCGACCTGGTGCGGCCCGTGCATGCGTGCCAAGCCGACGCTGGAGTATCTCCAGACCAAGTATCGCGAGGATCTCGTGGGCATCGGTATGACCGGCTACAACGAGATGAAGATCGATGTCGAGCGGTTCCTGCGGTCGAAGGACAGCGAGATGATCCACGCGTGGGACACCGACAAGAAGATCTCCGAGGAGCTTCAGGTCCAGGCGTTCCCGACGGTGTTCCTGATGAGCTCCGACGGCGTGGTCCGCTGGATCGGCAACCCGCTGCAGCCGGAGTTCCAGGCGGTGGTGGACTCGATCATCGAGCGTGACCCGGGCGTGAAGGCCCGGCGCGCCGCAGAGGCGGCGGCGTTGAAGAAGCGCAGCTGATCGCGTTGAGCCCGCGTCGCGCGATTGGCGCGCGGCGGTGAGGCGGCGAGAATTTCATGTGACTTACCACACGGCCCGCCGGTCATCGGCGGGCCGCGGTTGATGTGGGGTTGCGAGAGTTTGTGATTACGAGTATTTCGTTGTCCCGCCCCCTCCGCCGCGGGGCGCGGCACCTCCTCCGGTAAGGACCGGGGGAGGGTGGAAGGCGCGGCCGAGCGCTGCGCCCATTCTCCACGAACGTATGGCGTTTGCGAGTACACTGAGCGAGACATGGGCACTGTTCAACTGCGTGGCAAAGTCATTGTGATCAGCGGTGCGAGCTCGGGGATCGGGGCCGCGACGGCGGTTGCGTGCGCTCGCGCGGGGATGTTGGTGGCGCTCGGTGCGCGCCGGGTGGACAGGCTGATGCGCTGGTGAAAGCGATCGAGGGCGAGGGCGGGCGCGCGATCGCGGTGAAGTGCGACGTGAGCGATGGGGCGCAGTGTGTCGATCTGGTTGAGAAGGCGTTCGAAGCGTTCGGGCCCTTGTACAGCGTGTACGCCAACGCGGGCTATGGGCTTGAGAAGTCGTTTGTGCAGATGAGCGAGGCGGAGCTGCGGGCGATCTTTGAGACGAATCTGTTCGGAACGACGAACCTCGTGCGCGCGGGGCTGAAGCGGATGAGCGCGGATCGGACGCCGGGGGTAGGGGGGGTGGGGGGCGGGGGGGGCGGCGAGCCTCGCGGGCATGTGCTGATTTGTTCATCGTGCCTGGCGCGCCAGGCGATCCCGTATTACGGTGCGTACAGCGCGACGAAGGCGGCGCAGCACCATCTTGGGCAGGCGATGCGGCACGAGCTGTGGCCCTCGGGTGTCGCGGTGACGACGGTGCATCCGATCACGACGTCCACGGAACTGTTCGACAAGGTGAAGCAGTTGAGCGGGAGCCAGCGCCTGTCGCACAGCTCGCCGGGATGGCTGACACAGACGCCGGAGTTTGTAGCGGCGCGGACGGTGGCGTGCCTGCGCCGGCCGCGGCCGGAAGTTTGGCCCGGGTTCGCTGGCGGGATGATCCGCGTGGCGATGTCGGTCGCTTCGATGTGGCCGGGGTTGGGCGACTTCGCGTTGCGGAAGATGGTGCAGAAGCGGCAGGGGGAGGGAGTCGTCAGTGGCGAGTCGCGAGGCGCGAGTTGATGGCGCGGGGTTGGCGATTGTTGTGATCACGAGTATCTCGCAGTCTCGCCCCCTCCGCCGCGGGGCGCGGCACCTCCGCCGGTGGGAGCACGGGGGAGGTTGGGGTGTCCTGGATCTAAACAAGCCATTGGGCGAGGGTGGGTTGGCGATTTCTGAATCCAGCGAATGAGGTATCGCGAACTCGAGAGTGTTCGGCCGCCGGCGTGTGTCGCGCGGTTCGTCAACTGGGTTTTTGCCGCGTCGCGGCAGGAGATTTGCATGAACCGTTCCGTCATCGCGCTGTTGGGTGTTGCTTGCCTCTCGACCATGGTCATCGCTGAGCCCGCCAAGAAGCCTGAGGCTGCCAAGCCCGAAATGAAGGCCCCCGAGGCCAAGAAGACCCTGGACATCGTGGACACCGCGGCGTCTGACCCCCAGTTCTCGACGCTCGTGGGCCTGATCAAGGACGCGGGCCTCGTTGACGCGCTGAAGAAGGGTGAGTTCACCGTCTTCGCGCCGACCAACGACGCGTTCAAGAAGGTCCCGGCCGAGACGATGGCCGCGCTGGGTAAGGACAAGGAGCTGCTCAAGGCCGTCCTGACCTACCACGTTGTTCCGGCGAAGGTCATGGCCAAGGACGTCAAGGCGGGCGATGGCCCCAAGACGGTCCAAGGCACTGCGTTCATGATCGAAGTGAAGGACGGCAAGGTTTCCGTCGGCAACAAGCAGGGCATGGCCACCGTCACCAAGACCGACATCGTCGCGTCCAACGG
>JAIEQQ010000732.1 GCA_019747615.1 Phycisphaerales bacterium | reverse complement strand
TCGTTCACCGCCGCGACCATCTCCTTGAAGATGCGGATGGCCTTCTCATCCATCTCCTTGGTGTAGGTCTCCATCATGGCCTTGAGCTGCTTCTTCTGGTCTTCATTCATATGAAGACGGCGGCTGAAGCGCTTGGCGCCGATGACGATACCTTCAACACCCGCGGGCACTTCCAGCGAGTCGTTCTTCACGTCCTCGCCAGCGCGGCCGAAGATGGCGTGCAGGAGCTTCTCTTCGGGGGTGAGCTCGCTCTTGCTCTTGGGGCTCACCTTGCCGACGAGAATATCGCCGGGCCCGACGCGGGCGCCGAGGCTGATGACGCCATGCTCATCGAGATTGCGGAGAGCCTTCTCGCTGACGTTGGGGATGTCGCGCGTGAACTCCTCGCGGCCGAGCTTGGTCTCGCGGACTTCGACCTCGAAGGCATCGATGTGGATGCTGGTGAAGACGTCGTCCTTGACCAGACGCTCGTTGATGACGATGGCGTCCTCGAAGTTGTAGCCGTCGTAGGTGTTGAAGGCGACCAGCGCGTTCTTGCCGATGGCCAGCTCGCCTTGGCGCGTGCTGGCGCCGTCGGCGATGATCTCGCCCTTCTTGACCTTCTGGCCGGGCTTGACGATCGGGCGCTGGTTCTGACAGGTGCGCTCGTTGAGGCCCGCGAACTTACGGAGCTCGTACTCATCGCTGTTATCGATGATGATGCGCTGCGAGTCCACGAACGTGACGGTGCCGCCGTTCTTGGCGCGGATGACGAAGCCCGAGTTCTTGCCGATGTCCTTCTCAAGACCCGTCGCCACGATCGGCGGCGTGACCTTGATGAGGGGCACCGCTTGGCGCTGCATGTTGGATCCCATGAGCGCGCGGTTGGCGTCGTCGTGCTCAAGGAACGGGATCAGAGCCGCGGAGATACCGACGGTCTGCTTGGGCGCGATGTCCAGATAGTCGCACTGGGCGCTATCGACCTGTGCGAGCTCGCCGTTGACGCGGGCAAGGATCATGCCCTTGCGGAGGCGACCTTCCTTGTCCGTCGCGTCGGTGGGCGCGAGGATGGCCTTCATCTCTTCGTCGGCGCGAAGATGGATGATCTTGTCAGAGACCTTGCCTTCCTTCACGACGCGATAGGGCGTGCGGAGGAAGCCGTACTCGTCGATGTTTGAGTAGATGCCGAGGCTGGCGATGAGACCGATGTTCGTGCCTTCGGGCGTCTCGATCGGGCAGATGCGGCCGTAGTGGCTGATGTGCACGTCGCGAACTTCGAAGCCCGCGCGCTTACGGTTGAGACCGCCCGGCCCAAGGGCCGAGAGACGACGCTCGTGAACCAGCGACGAGAGCGGGTTGGTCTGGTCAACGACCTGGCTCAGCTCGCTTCGGCCAAAGAAGAAGTCGATCGCGCTGCTGATGCTCTTGGAGTTCACCAGGTCGCTGATCTTCATCAGCTCGCTGGGCTCCTTGACGCTCATGCGCTCCTGCACCGTGCGCTTGAGCTTGAGGAAGCCCTTGCGGAGCTCCTCGACCGCCAGCTCGTCAAGCGTGCGGAGGCGACGATTGCCCAGGTGGTCAATGTCGTCAGGCTGCGCGACCTGGAAGCCCGTCTTGGCATCGATGCGCTTGCTGCGGAGGTCCAGCACGTACTGGATCACGCGCAGGAAGTCCTCGGCGCGGATGAACATCATGTCTTCCGGCACGTTCAGATCGAACTTGCGGTTGATGCGGAATCGACCGACCTTGCCCAGGCGGTAGCGATTGTCGTCAAAGAACTTCTCGACGAAGAGCTGCTTGGCCTTCTCGATCTGCGGCGGGTTGCCCGGGCGCAGCTTCGTGTAGATCTTCAGCAGCGCCTGCTCGTACTCGCTCTCGGCCTCGAACTGCTCCAGCTTCTCCTGTGCGACCGTGTTGAGGATCAGCGGGTCGCTCGGGTTCTGGATGACCTTGACGGTCTTGAGCTTGCTGCCGGTGATCTTCGAAGCCGCTTCCTCGCCGATCTTGCGACCGACGTGGACAAGCTCCTCGCCCGTCTCGGTATCGATGATGCTCGCGGCGGCGTAATGGTCCGGCTTGACCTGCTCGGCCTTGATCTCGCTGATCTCGTAGAACAAGCTCAGCACCGCCTCGGTCGTGCTCACGCTCTCGTCAAGACAGCGCAGGAACGTCGTGGCGGTGAGCTTGGTCGACTGGTCGATTCGCATCGCCAGCTCGTCCTTCTTGGTCACCTCAAGCTCGATCCACGAGCCGCGTTCGGGGATGACTCGCGCGCTGTGCAGCGGGCGATCGCCCTCGCTGGAGACGACGCTGAAGTCCACGCCCGGCGAACGGTGGAGCTGCGAGACGATCACGCGCTCGGCACCGTTGACGATGAACTCGCCACCGCCCATCATGATCGGGAACTCGCCGAGGTAGATGTCCTCCTCAGCGACTTCCTGCTGGCCCTCGCGCTTGAAGCGCACGGTGACCTTGAACGGCGCGCCGTAGGTGAGGCGCAGCTCGCGGCACTCGTCCGGCGTGTAGCGGGCCTCTTCGAGCACATAGCGGATGTACTCAAGCTGCATCGTGCCGTCGTAGCTCTCGATCGGGAAGATCTCCCGCATGAGAGACTCGAGGCCGAGCGTGGGATCGCGCTCCTCGATGTTCTTGGCGTTCTGGAGGAAGCGCTCGTACCCATCCATCTGGATCTTGGTGAGATCCGGGACGGGGGTCGCATCGCCACGCTTGGAATATTCGCGCACTTTGATCTCTGCCATCGATCACACCTCGCGATGGTGACACTGATCGCCCGGCCCTTGCCGCGGTTGAAGCGAAGAGGGGGCGATCACTTGAAAAGTTTGGTTACACGTTCTTGGTCATGCCGGGCCGCGCAGGAAAGCGACTATACCCCTCCACTTTTGCAAAAAGCAAGCTCATCATTCAACAAAAACACAAACAGGGTTTGTCGGAGGGTATCCGAACAAACCCCGTTGGTTGTTCTTGAACGGGCCCGATGGCCCGCCGGACTTGGCAGCCGCACCTTCGGAGGCCGAAGCCGCCACTGGTGCGATCACCTGAATTAGTCCATGACGACGGTCGCGCCGACCGTCTCGAGCTTCTTCTTGAGGGCCTCGGCGTCGGCCTTGCCCAGACCTTCCTTGACCTTCTTCGGGGCGCCTTCGACCAGGTCCTTGGCTTCCTTGAGGCCCAGGCCCGTGGCTTCGCGGACGACCTTGATCACGTCGATCTTCTTCTCGCCCGCTGCCTTCAGCGTGACGTCGAACGTGGTCTTCTCTTCGACCGGAGCAGCAGCGACCGGAGCCGCGGCCATCATCACGCCACCGCCGGCGGCGGCCTCGATGCCGTAGGTGTCCTTGAGGTACTTGCCAAGCTCGACAGCCTCCTTGAGGGAGAGGCCGGCCAACTTGTCACCGAGTTCATTGATCGTCATGGGAAACCCTTCGCATCAAACACCGGGATCATCCCGGCTCATTCCATCTCAGAGGGGTTGCTCCGTGCAACTCTTTAACCCGCGGCGACGCCGCATGGGCCAGTGAGACGAGGAAGTCCTGTATTCAAACTGTCTGTATTCAAACTGTCCGAAACAACCAACTGAAACATCCGACTGAAACTCCCGACAAAGACACTCGACTGATCTGACCAATCAACAAGCCGTTCCTGCGCGGCGTGCTGATTACCCGACCTTGGCGATTGCTTCGCCCTTCTCCAACTTCGCCTCGATCGCCGCGATGAGGCCGGCGATGTTCGAACCGGGGCCCTTGAGCTGGGAGACCAGCTTCGAACCCGGGCTGACCATGAGGGTGACGACCTGTCCGATCGCCTCGGCCTTGGTCGGATACTTGCTCAGTTCCTTGACGCCCTTATCGCCCTCGAAGAGCGTGCCATCGAGGATCGCGCCCTTGAGTTCCAGGCCCGGGAAATCCTTGAGCTGGTCAACGATCTCGCGAGCGACCTCAACGACCGACGCGCCGCCGAAGGCCAGAGCGCTGGGGCCGGTGAGCAGGGAGGCAAGGCCTTCGAGGCCGGTGCCCTTGAACTTCTTGCGGGCCAGCGCGTTGCGCATGACCACGACCTTGATCTTCTTGGTGGCGAGCTTGCGGCGCAGCTTAGTGGCCGCGATGCCCTTCATGCCGCGGATGGAGATCACCATCGCGTCGCTCGTATCACCGAGCTTCGCGGTGTAGTCGTTCTCAATCAGGCCCTTGACTGTCTTGGACATGGTTCGTTCCTTGCTTGCTCAACTGGCGGCCCGTGCTTGGGAGCGGGGACGCAGAGGATTCGATCAATCAACCCCAAACCTCAACTCAACCGGACGCTGGACTCACTTGACCTCGACGGCCTCGGTGTACTTGATCTGCACGCTGGGGGTCATCGCGCCGGCGACGTGGATCGACTTGATGAACTGGCCCTTGGTGGACGACGGACGCATCTTGGCGATGTGCCCGATGAACGCCTCGAGGTTGGCCGCCAGGTCGCCGTCCTGGAAGCTCATCTTGCCCAGCACGGCGTGGATGTTGCCACCCTTGTCGTTGCGGAACTCGACCTTACCGGCGGCGAACTCCTTCACAGCGTCCACGATCTTCGGCGTCACGGCGCCGGTCTTGGGCGAGGGCATGAGACCCTTCGGGCCAAGGACCTTGCCGAGCTTGGAGACGATCTTCATCATGTCGGGCGTCGCGACGGCGACGTCGAAGTCCATCCAGCCGCCCTCGATCTTGGCGACGAGCTCTTCAGCGCCGGCCTCGATCGCGCCGGCGGCCTTGCACTCGGCAACTTTGTCCGACGTGCAGAACGCGACGACGCGCTTGCTGGAGCCGATGCCCTTGGGCAGGCTGACCGAGCCGCGGATGCCCTGCTCGGCCTGAGCGGGATCGATGTTGAGGTGGAGGGCCACGTTGATCGTCTGATCGAACTTGGTGGCCTTGTACTTGCGAAGGACCGCGACGGCCGCGAGCGCATCGAGCGCTTCGGCGGGCTTGATCGTGGCGTTCGACTTGGATCGCTTGCTGATGTATGGCATATTCAAGAACCCTGAATGACTATTCGGACGGTGCTGAACTCTTTGGAATCACGTCGCGACTTGGTGAGAGCGATCGCCGGAGCGATCGATCACCGGCGCGATCAACCCTCGACGACGACGCCCATGTTGCGGCATTGACCCTCGATCATCCGCACCGCAGCGGCGATGTCGTCGGTGTTCAGGTCCTTGATCTTCTCTTTGGCGATCGTGACCAGATCGGCCTTCTTGATCTTGCCGACCTTGTTCTTGTTCGGAACGCCCGAGCCCTTCTCGATCTTGGCGTATTCCTTGATCAAGGCCGAGGCCGGCGAGCTCTTGAGCTCGAAGGTAAAGGTCTTGTCGGTGAAGACCGAGACCACGCACTGCACGACCTTGCCCTTCATGGGCATGGTCTTGGCGTTGAACTGCTGGATGAACTGGCCGGGGTTGACGCCGTTGGCACCAAGCACCGGACCAAGGGGCGGCGCGGGCGTGGCCGCTCCGCCAATCGCCATGATCTTGAATGTAGACTTGAGTTCCTTCTTCGCCATTCCAATCAACCTCCCGCTGGCCTGGGTTCATCACCCGGATCGAGCCCTTTGAAGGTCAGGCCCGACAAGCTCAGCAGTTCACACGGTCACCGATCACGTCGCCCGATCGGCTAGGCAGAGATTTGGGAGGGAAGTATTGGCCGGCTCGGGTCGAAAAGCAACCAACGGGCGAAATGCCGACCAATTGACGGGTGCAGGGAGCGCCGGCACCGGCCCATCGCGAGTATCTTCGCCGCGTCCGATAACCAGATCCACCACGCTAATGCCCCCCACGCCATCGAAATTCCGGCGTCGGCGTCGAACCGAGGCACTCGGTCTACAGTAGATGCAATCGCGTTGCAACTACACCGGAGCTCCCGATGACGCCGATCAGCATCACCAGCGTTCGAACGACACCGACCGCGTTTTCGCGATCGAGCATTGGCCACCATTCCGCCGTGATCACGGCCTTGGCGATGCTCGCCACGGTCGCGGTGCCCGTCATCGCGTCCGACGCTGGCTCCAGTCAAGCTGCGGGGCGCGATCCGATCGTCGCGGGCAGCAGCGCGACGCCGACGGCTCCGGCGGCGATGGCGCCGCTGCGGGTCGTGGTCTCCATCCCGCCGCTGAAGGGGCTGATTGAGCCGTTGCTGCCGGCGGGCACAGTCGTCGAGATGCTCGTGCCGCCGGGCGTGAGCGAGCACGGCTACGAGATCCCGCCAGCGAAGCTCAGCGCCTTAGCCAAGGCGGACTTGGTCGTGTACATCGGCATGGGGATGGAGCCGCAGGTCGAGAAGTCGTTGGCCAAGAGCCCCCGGGCTTCGCAGCGCGTGATCAAGTTCGAGTCGGTCCCCGGCGTGGTGGCGACGAACAAGCCCAAGCCCACCGCTGGCGACCACGATCACAGCGGCCACACGCACGACGCCGCGGGCAACTGTGTCCACGAGATCGATCCGCACGTGTGGCTCGATCCGCTCATGGCGCTCTCACTCGTTGACGAGGTGGCTCTCCAACTCGCCGAGCGGCGGATCAGCGCCGCGACGCCATCGCTCTCAACCACCGAAGTCCGCGCCGCCGCGATGAGCGAGATCGAGCGAGACCCGGCGGTTGTGAACATGCGAAAGCAGTTGCTCGATCTGCATCGACGCACGCAGGACACGCTCGGGACTGCGCAGCGCAAGACGATCATCGTCGCGCACGACGCCTTTGGCTGGTTCGCCCAGCGCTACGGGCTTGAGGTTGTCGCGATCTCTGGGCTGGCTGCCGGCGAGCCGAAGCCCGAAGCGATCCGCGACGCGGTCAACGCGGTGCGCGCGAAGTCTCTCACAACGATCTTTATCGAGCCACAACTGAACCCCGCGGCGGCCAATCGCGTCGCACAGCTCTCCGGCGCTCGGGTTGACACGCTCGATCCTCTGGGCAACGGCGACTACTTCAAGCTCATGAACACGAACCTCGATGCCCTCGCCCGCGCGCTTGGAACGAAGGACGAGTCAGCAAAGGCGCCGGCCGCGGCGAAGTGACATGCTCGCGACCGTCGCGGCGCACGGAGCGTTCTGCTTTGTCTAAACTCGAACGCATGAACGCGCCGGCCGTCCAGATCACGCGGACGAGCTTCACCTACCCCGGTGAGCAGACGCCCGCGCTCTGGCAAGTCTCGCTCACCGTTCAACCGGGCCAACGCCTTGGCATCCTCGGCCCCAACGGCGGCGGCAAGAGCACGCTGCTCAAGCTCATCCTCGGTTTGCTTCCTGTTCAATCCGGGACCGTGCAGGTCCTGGGCATGGAGCCCGCAGCGGCGCGCCGCGCCGGCCTCATCGGTTACGTCGCGCAGCGTGCGGACCTCGAACTCGGCGCCCCGCTCAGCGTGCGGCAGGTGGTGCAGCTCGCCGCGGGTTGGCGGCTCAACCCGTTCGCCCGCGTGCCGGCAGATGTCCGCGAGCGCGTCGAGCGGGCACTTGCGATCACCGAGGCGCTGTCATTCGCCGAGCGGCCAATCGGCGATCTCAGCGGCGGGCAGCTCCAACGCGCGCTGATCGCCCGAGCGCTTGCCTGCGAGCCCAAGCTCCTGGTGCTCGACGAGCCCACCGTCGGCATCGATGCGCCGGGGCAGGTGCAGTTCGCAAAGCTGCTCTCGGATCTTCACGCCAAGCTCGGCCTCACCATTCTCACCGTCAGTCATGACCTTCGCGCGATCGCGGCGGGCTCAGACGCCGTGGCGTGCCTGGCGTGCCGGCTGCATTTCCATGCTTCGCCGCAGGGCTTGACGCCGCGCGTCTTGGCGGAGCTGTTCTCGCACGACATCGCGGGGATCGCTGGCGTGCCCGGCTCGCTGGAGGGCATGCACATTCACGCCCACGGCCCCGGTGAGCCGTGCTCAGACCCAGCCCATCCGCACACGCACGGGCCCATGTCCGTCACGCTTACGACGCCGCGCGGGCCTGCGGGCGGCGCGACATCTGGGGGGGCTGAGTCGTGATGGAGCTCCTGGCCATCTCGCCTCCGGTGATCTCGCCCGCGCAGCTTGAGCTGTGGGCTTGGCTCACTGATGAGACGCAGCGTCAGATTCTGCTGCCGGCCCTCGCGGCGGGTCTGCCGGTCATCATCATGTGCGCCGTGCTGAGCGTGCTGGTGGTGATCAAGCGTCTGGCGTTCGTGGGTCAGGGCGTGGCGCACAGCGCGTTCGGCGGCGTGGGCGTAGCCGCGATGTTCGCCGCGTTCACCGGTGTGAGCTGGGCGGCGCAGGGGTCGGCGTTCGAGCTCGGGATCGTGGTGACGTTCTGCATCCTCGCCGCGATCGGCATGTCCAGCGTGAGTGATCGCAAGGCGGTGCAGGTGGACACGGGGATCGGTCTGTTCCTTGTGGCATCGATGGCGCTCGGCGCGCTACTGGTGGAGGCGGCGCGCTCGGTCGCCTCGTCACGCGGGCATCCCGTCGGCGCGCGCTCGTGGGAGAGCGTGCTCTTCGGCTCGATCATGACCGCCAACTGGTCCGACGCGATGCTCGCGGCGGGCGCCGCGCTCGTGGTGCTGCTGGCGGTGTTCATCATCCGCCGCCCGCTGCTTTTCTATATCAGTGACGAGACCTCGGCCCGAGCCTTCGGCGTGCCGACGGGGGCGATGCGTGTGGCGCTCATGATCATGCTCGCGATTGCGACGGTGGTCGCGATGAGGCTGACGGGCGTTGTACTGTCCTCAGCGCTTTTGATCCTGCCGGGTGCCGCGGCGCTCAAGATCAGCCGGCGTCTCGTGCCGGTCGTGCTGCTGGCGATCTCGCTGGGCGTCGCGGCGTTGTTCGTCGGGGTCGGCGTCTCGCTGCAGTTCAACTGGTCCGCGGGCCCTTGCGTGGTGCTGACACTCACGATGTTCTTCATCGCCGGGGCGCTCGGCCACCGCATCGCCACGATCCGAACGCAACCGCCCGGAGACACGCCATCGACGCGAGCGCCGGTCGCGTCATAACGTCTGCCATCCACAGAACCTCCCCCACCGCCGACCGCAACGGCCCTCAGCCCCAGACCAAGCCATGAGCGCAGACGACCCCAAAGCCTCCGGTTCCCCATCGCCCGCAACGCCGCCCATCAAGGCCGAGCGCATTCTCGCGGAGCTTGATCGCCTTCGCAAAGACCTCGACAAGGATCCGTCGGACCTTGAGTGGCTCACGCTGCATCATGTCTTCTGCTTCGTGAGCTACAAGATGACCGACTTCCGCAAGTACATCGACGACGAGGCCAAGCGCGGCAGCTTCAACGAACTGGACCCCGACTAATCTGCCGCGACGGATGCCTTGAGCTGTGGACGCACCATGAGCAGTTACACCCCCGCCTTCTTCGCTGAGACTCGCGACGTGTCGCTTTCCAGCGCCCGAGTCGTGCTTGATCGCGTGTGGTCGCTCTTGGCCCCGCGCACTCCGGCGCGCGTGATCGATGTCGGCTGCGGCGTCGGGGCGTGGGCATCAACGGCGATCGAGCTCGGAGCAACGGCAGTCGGTGTCGATGGCGACTACGTCCGTCGTGAGTCGTTGCTCATTCCCAGCGCGTCGTTCATCGAGGCGGACCTGAGCACACCGGGTCTCAAGCAGGTCAGCGGGGCGGGCGGCGCCGCGTTTGACCTGGCGATCTGCATGGAGGTGGCCGAGCATCTGTCGCCGGCGCGAGCGGACTCGTTTGTGGAGGAACTGTGCGCGCTCTCGCCGCTGGTGCTGTTCTCCGCCGCGGTGCCCGGGCAAGGCGGGACGGAGCATGTCAACGAGCAGTGGCCGGCGTATTGGGCCGAGCGTTTCGCGCGACACGGCTATCGATCGATCGATGCCCTGCGCACGCAACTGCTGAGCGATAACCGGGTCGCGTGGTGGTACGCGCAGAATGCGTTGATCTTTGCGAAGGCCGATGCGATGCATGGGCGGCCGGGGCTCGAGGCTGCGGCGCTGAATAGCCCGACGATTCCCGGCGCTCTGACGCACGCGACGCTGTACAACCAGTCACTCAAACGCTCGCGCCGACCGGGCAAGACGTTCTTGTACGATCTGCGCTCGGGAATCAAGAAGCTCGTCAAGGGTCGCTGAAACCCGACCGCGTTCGCCCAATGGCGAACACTGCCCACCGTCACCATTCACGCCTTGGCATTCCTCTGCCACTTCGCCACTTCGTCACTCTGCCACTTCGCCACTCTGCCACTTCCCCATGTCCCAACGATCCTTCTACAAACGTGCCCAGAAAGCCCTGCGCGAGCGGGTGCGTCGGCTTCGACTGCGGATGACTCAGGGCGGCGCAGATATTCTGCGCGTACACGACACCGTTGAGGGCCAGCTTCATTTCAAGGAGTCGGTCTGGCTGTATCGCGCCGGGCGCGCGGCCGCGGCGAGAGCCGCCGCCGATGGTCGAGTCGCAACCATCGTCGAGATCGGGTCGTTTCGTGGGCGGAGCACTGTGCTGCTCACGCTCGGCTCGGCGCCGGAGGCAGTCGTTCACGCCATCGATCCGCACCTTGATTACGAGAAAGATGCCGACACGCCGCCGGCGCCGGGCTCCAAGCACGCCAAGCACTACGGCGATGACGACCGGCGAGCGTTCGAGGCCAACATGCTGCGCTTCGGCATCGCCTCGCGCGTGCGGAAGATCCAGATGCTGAGCAACGATGCGCTGGCGGTGTATCGTGAGCCGGGGAGGCCAAACGCCGGACCGATCGACCTGCTGTGGGTTGATGGCGATCATCACTACGAAGCCGTGCGCGACGACCTCAACAACTGGGGCCCTCTTGTGCGCCGCGGCGGCGTTGTCGCGTGCCACGACTACACGCACTGGGCCGGCGTGCGAAGCGCTTGGGCTGAGACGATCGGCGCGAACCCATCGCTCTGGCGCATCCAGAGCCCGTGCCAATCGATCGTCTGGGCCACGAAGCTGGCCTGATTCGCGTGGCTCGGCCTGTCAGAGGCCGCGTGGTCAACCACACTCGTTCGTCAAGACCACGCGATCACCGCTCAGCTCGCCCCGCACCGCTGCATCACACCCGTGATGAAGTCATCGAAGTCCCGAGCGATCGGCTCGTCCTCGATGTACTTCAACTCCGCGTCTGGGTGTCGCCCGATTTCCAAGATGACTCCGCTGGGGCCGACGCCCTGGTTGGCGGTGTACGCCGCCCATTGACTGAAGGTGCTCGGGGCCGCGATGATGCCGGCGAAGCGGCTCATCCGCGTGAGATCGCCGATGACCGACGAGCGAGAGACAACGACATCCAACCCCAGCGGCGCAAACTCCTGCGGCGTCCGCTCCTCGTCGCTGAAGACCGCGAATCGCACGCGTTTGCCGCTTCGCTTGGTGAGTTCGTCCTGCACGCGTTTCATCGTCTGTGCGTACACGCCCACGTCGTGATACAGGCCGGCTCGCTCGGTCTTGTAATCCCCTTGGCGGATGTGAACCGCCAGCGCGATCGTGTCGCGGCTGGCCCCCCACTCAAGCGGGCCGCTCTGCTCCGCGCCGCTGACCAAGCGAGCGAACGCGTCGGCGTCGTCAATCACATCGCGTGAGGGCGAGAGCAGCTCGACGATCCGTTTGCGGTAGATCGTCAGGCCGCGCGGGTTGCGGATGTACCAGCCTTGCAGATAAAACCGAGCGCCGCGCGAGTCGTCGAAGGTCGCGATACCACCCAGCCACTCACTGGGCGGCAGCACCACGAGCTCTGTCGGACTCTCCGCGTGGATCTCTCCATGAATCCACCCGCGCTGGCTGGCGGTGCGCCCGAGCCGCAACGCAAACTTCTGCAAACGCCGACGCATCGGCACGGGCAGGCGGAGCGGGTGGGTCCCGCTGAGAAACAGGTCGCTGTCGAGATTCGGGAAGAGCGGCGCGTAGGCGTAAAACGCGGGGTTGAAGAGGCGGTGCCCGCGATGCAGACACCAGGCGTAGACCGCCGCGAAGTGGATGAGCTTGTTGCCAAGCCGCCCGCCGGAATCAAGGACGATAACCGTGGCCATGGGGCCGCAAGCGTATCCACAAAGCGAGATGAAACCGCTTGCGGAGTTGCGACGTATGTGTCATACTGAAGGCATCACGCGGAACTTGACGAGACGGCCACACCAGAACCCGTCCTCGACAACCAGCCGCGTGACGACCGACCGCGACTCGCCGATGCATCGACGAGAGCGATCGGGCGATGTGCCCCGGGTGACGGCCCGGGGATGAGCGTCAGGCGGGCCCGATGATTTCAGCGGGCTGGCGG
>JAIEQQ010000381.1 GCA_019747615.1 Phycisphaerales bacterium | reverse complement strand
TCCGCACCGTCAAGACGGTCGAGGCCCATCGCGCATCGCTGGGCCGCAAGATTGGCGTCACCAACCGCGTGCAGCTCGCGCTGCTGGCGATCCAGGCCGGCCTTGTCCCGCAGCCGGGTTCAGAGAACCCGCTCTCGGCACGCATGGCGCGCCCGACGCTCAGCAGCGGCACCGCCACCGCGACCGAGGACTGAACACGCGATCGAACGCCCGATCGATCGGCCGCGCGCCAAAGCCGCGGGGCCGCTCGCACGCGTCACACCCCGTTGATCAGCATCGCCAGCACGCCCGGCGGCAGGCTCGCTCGCAGCTCATCCCGATGAGCACCGGCATTGGCGAGCCATCGGCGAATGGTTGTTGAGCTGGCATCCACCCAAGGCGTATCAACCACGCCCTCGCGCAGCACCGCCAGCTCCGCGTCTGTCCACTCGCCGGTGGCACGCAACTCGTCGCTCAGGGCCCGCGCGTCATCGTCGAGCGAGACCGGAGCGGCTGGTGCAACGCCGGCGACTCCGCGCGCGGCGCTGCGGCGCAGGATCACCGGCGGGGCCATCGCCACGAGCCGGTGCGCATCTTTCCAGCGGTGCAGCGCCAGCGCCTGATCCGCACCCATGAGCCATCGCAGCCCGACATCGGTGCGCCCCGCGATGTCCAGCGCCGCGCGCGCGCGAGTCGCGGTGTCGATCGAGTATGACCGCTGCGGTTCATGGCCGCGAGCCGGGGCCGTGCTCTGGCGATCCAGCTCATCGGTCCACACGATTGCGTCATCCTCGCCCGCCAGCGCGATCCGCAGCAGCTCGGCGCGGGCCGGCCCGTCGAACATCGTCGCCTCGGCCTTGTGGGGCGATCGATGCGCGGGGATGAACCACCGCACAACGCTTCGGCCCGAGCGCCCTGCGAGCGCAGCCGCCGCGGCTCGCGAGAGCTCAACATGCCCGCGATGCACCGGGTCGAACGAGCCGCCAAAGAGCAGCACCAGCCCACCGGCGCTCGGGATCGCGCCAGCCGCCAGGCTCGCGGGCGCTGGCGTGCTTGCGTCATCACTCCCGCTCGCACCAGCGCCGGCGCTCACGCCCGGCTCGCCAGTTCGTCCAGCGCGATCGACGCGATCGTCAGATCGTCCGCCAGATCCACGGGGCTATCGCTCAGACCGTCGGGTGCATCGCCCAGCGCGTGGCGTCGCACCGCTCGCAGCAGTTGGCCGACATCATCCTCGGGCGCCATGCACATCGACAGCGCGCTCAAGATCCGCTCCATGCCGAACTCTTCGCCGTTGGTGTGGCGCTGCTCGATCACGCCGTCGGAGAAGACGATCAGTCGCGAGCCAGCCTCGAGCCGGTGTGTCCCGGACTCATACGGCTCATCGGGGTTGACGCGCAGGGGCAAGCCGCGCACGCCCTCGCCGGGATTCACCAGCCGCCCAGACGGTTCGCGGATGAGCCAGTAGCCGTGGCCGGCGTCGATGTAGGTCATCTGGCCGGTCTGCGTGTCGATCATCGCGCTGAAGAGTGAGACGAAACCGTTCTCGGGCATCTTCGCGCCCAGGTGCCGGTTCAGCCCGCAGACCGCCAGCGAGAGATCACCCGTGTTGTGCAGGGCCGCAGTGAGATAGCTCGACGTGACGGCGGCGAGCATCGCCGCCGGCACACCCTTGCCCGAGACATCACCCATGAAGAGCGCCAGCCGCCGGTGATCCAGGGCGAAGATGTCAAACAGGTCGCCGGCGATAAACCGCCCGGGCTCGACGTGCATGCGGTACGCCGCGTGCAAGACGCGCCCTCGCGTCGGCGGCAGGATCGACTGCTGGATCAGCGCCGCAGTGGCCATCTGCTCGCTCATGCGCGCCCGGTGCATCTCCGAGTCGGCCCGGCGCAGCGATGACAGCGTCAGCGAGCACAGATCGGCAACCGCCTGACAAAACGCCGCGGCGTCGTCCTGAATCCGCATGTGCCCCTCGCGGCAGTCCAGATACAGACAGTGCGTCATCGCGCCGCCGTCCATGATCGGCACGCACAGACACATCTGCACGCCCACCAGCGACTGCGTGTGCGCAAACGACTCGGCGGCGCGGCTGATCTTTACCGCCTGCCCGCGAGCGGCCGCGGCTCGGATGAGCGATCTGGAGAACACCAGCGTGTCGGTGCGATGCCCGGTGGACCGCACGCCCAGGACATGAATCTCCTCCGCCAGCAAGTCTGGTCTGATGAACGCGATCACCGAGAAGCCCGTCGCCTCTTCGAGCGTCCTGACGATCGATTGCGCCAGCTCGTCCTCTGTGCGCACAGCTTGCATCTGCTTGGCGCACTCGAGCAACAGCTCCAGCCGCCGCCGATGGATCCCGTCGCGATTCACCTCCGCGATCGTGACCATCGAGCTGTCGCTGCCGACAGGATCGCGCATCGCGAACGTGCTCAGCGACGCGGCACCCGACGCAACGCGCAGCACCCAAGGCCCCACCCGGATCTCATCTCCAACCTTCAGAGGCGTGTCCACGTGCGGCGTCAGCCGCTGGTTGTTCAGCACCGTGCCGTGCCGGCTCTCCAGATCTGCGATCGTCGTCATGCTCCCCAGGCGCTGAAACCGGCAGTGCTCGCGGCTGACCCCCAGCTCGTTCTCCGGCGTTCGCAGGCTGCATTTGGTCGATCGCCCAAAAACACTGGCGGTCTCCGGCGGCAGGATCATCGACTCCAGCGTCGGCCCTTCCACCACGTCCAGCCGCAAGGCGATCGGGATGACAGTCGAGTCGGTCAAGGGTCTGCTCTGCAAAGGGTGCGCGCCAAGGCCGCCCGCCGATGCGAGGCGGGGCCGCGAACAGTCTAGCGGGAATCTGGCCGTGGATGTACGAAAAGCCGCACGGTCGCGACAAATCCACCTCCGCAGTGGGATCCGCGGCCCGATCGGGCGACGGAAGACCGAACAGCAGGATCGCAACGGCACTGCGACTGGGCGCAGGCGGCAAAGATCGCACAGGTCCGCGTGCTCGCACGCGGCTCTGACAAGCCGGGCAGGCGGGACGCCCGTCCCACGCTGCCCCCCACGTCACTCGCCGGGGATGTACGAGATCGCGCCCTCCCAGGGTGAACTCGCCGAGGCGTAGAGCCGCTTGGCGATCCGCCCGGCGAGGTAACTCTCGCGCCCGGCGATGCAAGCGTGGCGCATGGCGCTGGCCATCAGCACCGCGTCCTTGGCGTGCGCGATGGCGGTGTTCATCAGCACCCCGTCGGCCCCGAGCTCCATCGCGATCGAGGTATCGCTGGCGCTGCCGACGCCGGCGTCAACGATCACCGGATAACTCGCGTCGCCCTGCTTGAGCAGCTCCAGGCAGAGCACGATGTTGTTGCGGTTCAAGACGCCCTGGCCGCTGCCGATGGGCGAGCCGGCGGGCATGACGCTGGTCGCGCCAGCCTCCTTCAATCGCAGGGCCGCGATCGGGTCGTCCGACGAATAGCACAGCACCTGAAAGCCGTCTTTGACCAGTTCCTTGCAGGCTTCCAGCGTCCCGCCGGGATCGGGGAGCAGCGTCTTCTTGTCGCCGAGCACTTCGAGCTTCACCCATCCAGAGCCGGGGTTGCCCAGTTGTTCCAGGAGTTCGCGCCCGAGGCGCGAGACACGCACCGCGTCCTCCGCCGTGAAACACCCGGCGGTGTTGGGCAGGATCGTGTACCGAGAAAGGTCGATGGCGTCCAGCAGGCTTTGACCCTGAGCGTTGATCAGCCGCTCGCGACGCACCGCGACCGTGACGACTTCGGCCCCGCTGCGATCCAGCGCACTCCGCATCTGCTCGAAGCTCGCGTACTTGCCGGTGCCGACGATCAATCGCGAGGCGAACCGACGCCCGCCGATGACCAGCGCCGACTTCTCGTCGCTCACGCCGCTGGTGCCAATCGCTGATCCAACCCCGCCGTTGCCTTTGGCCTCACTCATCGTTCATTCTTGGCGCTTCGCGCAGAGGGGATCAGGGAATCGAGGGATCAGGCGGTCTGGATGCATCCTCCAGTTCCCCTCCGTGTTGCTCCGTGTCCCCCGTGTACATCCCCCCACCGCCCCGCCTTCCCCTCTGCGTTTCCCTGCTCACCTCTGCGTCCTCTGCGTACTCCGGCGCCTTGGCGTACGCCGGACTCAGTCCACGCCATCAAGCCGCCGCCCTGATACGCTCGCGCCATGGCCACTCGATCTTCACCCGCCGCCAAGGCGTCGCACGCAGCGATCCCGCTCTCGGCCCCGATCGCGGTGCTGCACGGGCCGGAGCAGTTCCTGGTCGCCCAGCACACGCGCGACCTGCGCGACGCTCTGACGCGCCAGCACACCGAGATCGATGTCTTCGCGTTCGACGGCAACTCCGTCAGCCCCGCCGAGGTGCTCGACGAGTGCCGCAGCATGGGCCTGATGATGCGCCCAAAGCTGGTCATCGTGGACAACGCCGAGCGCTTCCTGAGCGAGTCTGATGATGACGAAGCCGCGAGTTCGCCGAAGGCCGCGGGCCCGCGCTCGCGCGTCGGCGCCAGCCGATCCGCACGCGAACTGATGGAGTCGTACGCCAAGCAGCCCGAGACGACCGCGGTGCTGCTGCTGCGCGCCAACGTCTGGCGTCCGGGCAATCTGGACAAAGCGATCGTCGCCTCCGGCGGCGTTGTCATCAAATGTGAGAAGATCAGCCTCGACGCGGCTCACGATTGGGCGACCGCCCGGGCCCCAAAGGCCCTTGGCGTCACGCTCGCGCCCGACGCCGCGGACCTGCTCATCGAGGAACTGGGCAACGACTTGGCCCGCATCTCCAGCGAGCTCGAGAAGCTCGCGATCGCGGCGCGGGCCCGCGTGAACGCCGGTGAAACACCCGTCATCGCGGCGGATCTGGTCCAGCTCCTCGTCGGCGCCTCGCGACAGGACGACGCATGGTCTATGCAGAGCGAGCTGCTCAGCGGCTCCATCCCCCGCGCGATGGATGCGCTGCGCTCTCGCCTGGATGTGTCGCGCATGAGCCCGGTGCTGCTGGGTGTTGCGTACATCGACCTGGCACGCAAGCTCTCCCGCGCCAGCATCGCTGCGTCGCTTGGCAAGCGGGATAACGAGATCGCCGGCGAAGCGGGCCTCTGGGCCGCCGCGGCTGCGCCGATCATCAGCGCCGCCAAGCGCCTCCCGCCCGCGGCCGCTGCGGCGCTGCTTCGAGAAGCCATTCGCGCCGATGAGCGCCAGAAAACCGGCGATGGAGATCCCGAGCACATCCTCGAGGGCCTGACGGTGACGTTCGTGCACGCACTGGCCCCGCGCCACGGCGCCGCGACCGCCAGCCGCTAAGTTCCCCAAGTTCACCACCCTCCCGCTCCCCCCCGCCCCCACCGCCCCGTCGACCGTGGCGGCGGCGAACATCAGCACAACCCGAAAATCTGCGTCACATGTCGCGAAAAAGACCGCGATTGTGCCGTCTGTGCGCTCTGTGCGGTTGTTGACCAAGGTTCTCGCCCCGGCTTTTCGTTTCCCCTGTTGCCGCGTCCCATCGTTTGGCCAGTCCCATCCCTCGATCCCTCGATCCCTCGTTCCCTCCCCCGACACCCACACAGCGAAAGGCCTCACCATGAACCCGATCCCGTCGACGCACCCCGCCAATCTCCTCCGTTCCGCCTGTCTGCTGGCGCTGCTCAGCGGCTCGCTCTGCACGATCGCGAACGCTCAGTCAGTCGTCCGCGAATCCGTGAACTCCGCCAGCAACGGCGGCGATGCCGGCAACGGCGACTCACAAGAGCCCGCGATCGCCGGCAACGCCAACCGTCTGGTCTTCCGCACCGCGGCGACGAACTTCGTCACCGGCGCTGCCCCCGGCGGATCCAGCAGCCTGATCGTCCGCAAGGACCGCGCCAGCGGCTCGCTCATCATGCTCAATGGCAGCGGCCAGACCGCCAGCCCGCCGCTCTCCGGCGAGTTCCCCTCCGGCGGCACCTCGTCGGTCCCCACGTACAAGGGCAGCGGTGCCGCGTGGATGAACAACTCGGATCAAGCCGCGCCGCAGTTCGGCTGTGCTGACAGCAACAACAATCGCGACATCTACTTCAACACCGGCACGCCCTCGCCGTTCACCGCCATCTCCAGCGGCGGCGGCTGCCCCACGCAGTTTGACAACGACAGCACGAACCCCGATATCACGCCCGACAACGTCTTCCTCGCGTTCGAGAGCACCGCGACGAACATCCCGGGCGATGGCAACGCGTTCAGCGACATCTACTGGTCACCGACGACGGGCACTCGCACATTCTCGAAGCTCTCGGTCAAGGGCAACATCCTCTCCGGTGTGACGGCGGCCAACGGCGCAAGCAACAAGCCCAGCACCGGCGGCTCTGAAGCCGACGCTTCATACGTCATCGCCTTCGAGTCCATCGCGACGAACCTCGGCGGTACCACCGACACCCTGGGCCATCGCGACATCTTCGCCCGCATCGTCCCCGCCGGCGGCGGCCTCTCGTTCCCAAGCACCATCCGCGTCAGCCGAACCGTCAGCAGCGGCGAGACCAACGGCGCTTCCTTCGATCCGCACGTCTCCAAGACCGGTCGCTACATCGCCTACTCGTCTGACGCCACCAACATCGTCAGCGGCGATACCAACAACCAGCGCGACATCTTCCTCTTTGATCGTTCCACCGGCGACACCAAGCGCATCAGCGTGTCGCTCAGCGGCGCGCAGGCCAACGGCGCGTGCAACCGCCCGCGCGTCAACGCCGACGGCACCTGGGTCGCCTTCGAATCCACCGCAACCAACCTGATCCCCGGCTTCTCGCCCCCGGCCGGCCGCAGCGAGATCTACCTCTGCCACGTCCCCTCGGGCACGATCTTCATCTGCTCGTACGACTACGCCACCAACAACCCGCCGGACAACAACAGCAACTGGGCCTCGATCTCTGACGACGGCCGCACTGTCGCCTTCCACTCCGACGCCACCAACATCATCGACTTCGATGTCAACGCCAAGCGCGACGTCTTCACGTATTCGCGCTCCGCCGCCCCCGCCAACGACAACTGCGCAAACGCCATCCCGATCAGCAACACCCTCGGCGGGCCCAGCATCGTCCTTGGCAGCCTCTCGGGCGCCTTCCCGACGCCCGGCCTGATCAACCCCTGCGGTAGTTCTGCATTCTCGCCCGATGTGTGGTACGCGTACACGCCCGTGTGCTCCGGCCCATATCGCTTCCAGACCTCCGGCTTTGACACCGTGCTCGCCCTCTACGACACCTGCGGCGGCACCGCGCTGTTCTGCGACGACGACGGCGGCACCAACCAAGGCTCGCAGATCAACACCACGCTCGTCGAAGGCCAGACGATCCTCGTTCGCGTCTCGGGCTTTGCCAACCGCTCCGGCGACTTCACCCTCGGCATTCAGCCGCTGGGCATCCCGGCCAACGACTCGTGCTTCAACGCCGGCCCGGCGCCCCTTGGCACCATCACGTTCCCCACCTGCCTCACTACGAACGACGGACCGGCGCTCAACCCTCCTGTCAATGACCTGCCGATCGGCGCCGATGTCTGGCACACCTTCTCGCCCCCCTACACCGCCCGCTACAACCTGAACACCAACGGCTCGAACTTTGACACCATGATCGCGGTTTACCTCGCCGCGTCGTGCCCCGTCACCACCGTCCAGCAGGTCGCCGCGGACGATGACAGCGGCGTCGGCAACGCCTCCAGCACCAGCCTCGTCATGATCGGCGGCGCGTCGTACAAGATCCGCGTCGGCGGCTTCCAGGGTGCCGTGGGTCAGGCCGTGCTGACCATCCGCGTCGCCGGCTGCTCGCCGGCCGACATCGCCTTTGACACCGGCGACGCGCTGCCCCCGTTCAACATCAACCCGCCCGGCGTCAACAACGGCGTCACCGAAGGCGACTACAACCTCTTCTTCTCCGGCTACTTCGACGCTCTTGCCTACTGCGACATCGCCGACGACCAGGGCACCGCCTTGGCACCCTTCGGAAACCCCGTCGGTGCGAACAACGGCGTCACCGAGGGCGATTACAACTGCTTCTTCAGCATCTACTTCGACGGCTGCCCGTGAGACGGAAGTGCGGAGTGCTGAGTCGGGTCTGCTGACAACTGACGGCTGACCACTGACCACTGAAAACTGACAACACACTCGCCCCGGCTCCAACGAGCCGGGGCTTTTCATTGTGCGCCCGCCAACTCTCCGCGAGAGACCAGCCGTCGCCGCGCCACATGGTCGATCTCTACCCACAAAACGCAAACAACTTATGTGCACCAAATGTGAAGCCCTCATCTACACACGTTCTTCACGAAGTCTTGTCTGAGCCTCGGCAGCACTTTTTTCGTTTGCCTCTATTCTTTCTTCCTGTCGGCAACACCCCCCCTTCTTTGGAGTGAGAGAGATGAAGAATCAACTGATCCTCGCGGCGACCGTCCTCATGGCTGGGACCTCGGCATTCGCTCAGCGTGCCCCGTTCTCCACCATCCCGGCCCAGAACATCTTCGGCAACACCTACAGCATCGAGATCTTCCGCGTTGCCGGTGACTACAGCAACGCCCCCGGCACCGGCGCCCGCTTGGAGCCCGAGGGCATGGTCTTCCACAACGGCGTCCTCTACGTCTCCAGCGATGCCCCCGGCAGCGAGAGCAACGGTTACCTCGCCGCGTACGCCGGTGGCGATCTCCGCTTCCTCCCCACCGCCCCCGGCCGCTTCACCGTCTCCAACGGCACCACGACCGTCCCCTTCGGCGCTGAGGGCATCACCGTCAACACGCGCGGCAGCGGCTACGGCTCGTTCAGCGGCTCAACCCCCAACCTCGTCGGCGTTGACAGCGTCGCCGCCCCCTTCGGCCGCAGCCTCGCGGTGCAAAACCTCTCGACCGTGACGATCACCGACCGCGTCGGCGGCTTCATCAACTCCGACGACATCACCTACGTCCCCGGCACCGACGCTGCCAGCGACCGCTTCGCCGTCCTCAACGGCGGCACCAACCCCCCCAGCATCAACTTCTTCAGCACCGACAGCACGCCGGTGGCGCAGCTGGGTTCGTTCAACCTTCCTCTCGGCGCCAAGGGCTTGGTGTACCTCAGCGCCGCTGACGCCCTGCTCTTCTCCTCACTGGCCACCGGCCCCTCGCTCCTGGTCGGCTCCAGCCCCGATGGCCCCACGCAGACCCAGAACCTCCTGGGCCTCTACTCACTCGATGGCACCCTGATCGCCCAGAGCGTCTTGCCCGTCGGCCTCGGTGCGGGCCTCTTGGGCAACGTCGAAGCGCTCGCATGGGATCCGGCCACCCGTCGCCTGTTCATCGGTGATGAGAACGGCATCAACAGCCAGATCGCCGTGCTCACGATTCCCGCCCCGTCGGTCTTCGGCATGCTCGCCCTCGCGGGTCTGGCCGCCGGCCGTCGTCGTCGCGCCTGATCGCGATTGAAACTCGCTTTGCGCAATCATCACATTTCATTTACATGAGCGACCACCGAGCAATCGGTGGTCGCTTGTATACTGGCCCCTCGTTTAGGGCATCCGGATTTTCCTGTGGGGTTACGTCTTCATGCTCACCGCCTCAATTGCGAATCTCGTTCTCACGGCCGCGCTCTTGACGAGCAACGTGAACGGCGCGCCAACGCCGGACGCTTCGCGCTCCAATGGAGTGGCAGCGCCCTCGCTGGCGAACGCGCCGGTTCAAGCCCTTGGGCAAACCGTTCCGGTCCCGTCGCTGGACGACGCCGCGGACGATCCTGCGATCTGGATCAACCCCTCGGACGCCGCCAAGAGCCTGATCCTGGGCACCGACAAGAAGCACGGGCTCTTCACTTACACGCTTGAGGGCAAGCAGCTCCAATCGCTGCCCGTCGGCCGCCTGAACAACGTGGATGTGCGACAAGGGGTCAAGGGCCTGGACATCGCCGCGGCGACCAATCGCACGACGATCACGGTCGATCTCTTTGTGATCGATGCGTCGGGCAAGGTCACGCCCGCGCTGAGCATCCCCTCGGGCTTCGTCGATCCCTACGGCGTCTGCCTCTACCTTAGCCGCTCATCCGGCGATCTCTTCGTCTTCGCCTGCGACAAGGGCGGCCTCGTCCGCCAGTGGCGCATTGATATCGGCCAAGACAAGCGGCTCTCCGCCACCGTCGTCCGCTCGTTTGATGTCGGCGCTCAGAGCGAAGGTATGGTCTGCGACGAGGAGGCTGGCTGGTTCTTCGTCGGTGAGGAGCGGGCCGGCGTCTGGCGTTACCCCGCTGAACCAACCGCTGAGTTCGGGCGCACGCTCATCATCGCCGCCGCGCCGCTCGGGCCGCTGGTTGCGGATGTTGAAGGTCTGGCGATCGCGCGTCCCGACGCCGGTGGCCCGGGCTTTCTGGTCATCTCCTCCCAAGGCGACAACTCGTTCCACGCGATCGACCTCGCCCCGCCGCACGCCCACCGCGGGTCATTCACGGTCAATGGCCTCGCCGCCGGCGTCGCCGGCTCATCGATCGACGCAGGCGCCGTGCAAGACACCGACGGCATCGAGGTCTACGCCGGCCCGCTGGGGCCGCGGTTTCCCGAGGGGCTCGTCGTCGTTCAAGACGGCAAGAACGAGCCGTTCCCACAGAACTTCAAGCTCGTCAGTTGGGGCGATGCGATGCGGGCGATGAAGATTGTCGCGCCAGCCAAGAAATTGCAGGGCGCACCGGCCGCTGCGAGCCCCGCGGCCTCTGCCGAAGGAGCACCCCGATGATCTCAGTTCGTCGCGGCTTCACGTTGATCGAGTTGCTGGTGGTGATTGCGGTCATCGCCCTGCTGATCGGGCTGCTTCTCCCGGCGCTCGGCAAGTCGCGCGAGCTTGCCCGGCTCGTCAAGTGCTCGAGCAACCTGCGCCAGATGGCCATCGCCGCCAGCGCGTACTCAACCGCCGCCAAGGGCTTCTACTCCAGCGGCACCTGGGACAACCGCTCGCTCCGCTCCTGGGGCCCGCTCAGCAAGGCCGGCTGGGTCGCCGACTACAACAACGGCGGCTACGCCATCCCCGGCCAGTTGCTCTGCCCCTCAAGCCCCGCGCAAAGCTCCAAGGTTCTCAGCGGGCAGACCTACCCCACCGAGCAACCTTGGGAGCCGCTCACGCAGCCCGATATCGCCAAACTCATCGAAGACGGCTACAACACCAACTACTGCCAGTCATGGTACATGGCCCACACCGACCCGAAGAACATCAACGGCCTCGCACGTGATCTCGAACGCAAAACGCTGACACGCGGCCCGCTCAAGGAGTCGCTCGTGCGCAACGCGGCGCCCTCCACCGTCCCGCTCTTCGGCGATGGCGCCGTGAAGTTCGGCGACCTGGGCGAATATGTTCAAGGCCCCCAGGGAGCGATCCCTGGCGCAAAGGGCACCTCCGACGGCCCAAGCTCGTTCGCTCGTAACGTCACTGGGCCGCAGATCATCGGCCGTCAAAACTACGAGGACTTCGGCGCCGTCCACATGCGCGGGTCGTACATCGCCACCGACGGCATCCAGCACGATCGCGTCACCGGGAACTTCGTCTTCGCCGATGGCTCCGCCAAGTCGTTCAACGACGACGGCAAACGCGACGGCCGCTTCGGCGGTTACATCGGCGACAAGAACGGCTGGCGCGCCTGGCTCTTTGATGAACTCGAAGGCAAGATCTACGGCGGCTACCTCACCACCCCCGGCCTCAACTTCTGATCCCGCCGACCCCACCGATCCCACCGCCGATCCCCGCTCGCCCGCTCCCTGAACACTCAACTTCACCCCGCGCCCGTTGACAAACACCAAAGAGGAGAGACGAATGAAGACCTTCGCCTGTATGGCCGCTGCGCTCGTCGTTGCCGCCAGCGCCCACGCCCAGAGCACCATCACGCTCTTCGGTCAGCAGTATCGCGTCGATCGCTTCGATTACAGCCAGCAGGTCACCTGGCCCAGCGTCCGCAATCCCGGCGAGACGCTCGGCCTCGTCGAGCTTGAGGGCGTCTGCTACGCCGGCAACAACCGATTCTTCGGTTCCTCCGAAGCTATGAGCGAAGTCTTCGTCGGCCCGCCCGGCGGCCTCGTCGAACTCAAGAACCACATCGTCGAGTTTCAGTTGCTCGAGTCCGGTGGTATCCCCACCGGCCTCCAGTACGTCCGCACCCTCCTGACCAATGACTTCGGCGCCGACGGCTTCGAGCTCGCGCCCTCCGGCCTCACGATCAACGCCGGCTCCGCCGGTCCCGGCGCCGGCGGCAACCTCGTTGTCGGCACCAGCGAAGAGAACAT